>NZ_JAUBRJ010000148.1:0-4245 GCF_036701805.1 Microcoleus sp. N3A4 | reverse complement strand
CCGCTCAAAGTAAAAGTGAAGGGGGAGGGACTTGAAGCCTCCCATGCCTATAAATGACTATACTTTTACCAGCTATTGGATCAGCTTTATCTCCAGGGACAACTACCACCTTCTATTCTGATTAGCCGGGATGGTAACGACAATCGGGGATCTAGCCCAATTTTTGATCCCCAATATTTTGATGGCCCCAATGGGAAGGTAGGGACGCTGATTGGTGCTGAACTGCCGCAGGTGATTAAATCTCGCTATCGCACCCTGAATGATCCCAAGTTTTGGGCAATGGGTGGCGTATCGTCTGGGGGGTGGGGGGCTTACAATATTGGTTTACGGCATCTCAACTCCTTGCACATCTTTTTCAGCCATAGCGGCTATTTCACAGATAGTAGTGGAGCCGAGAATAGCCCCAATCAGTTTATTCAGCAATTCCCCACGGCTCAACTTCAGGTGATTCGTGGGTATCTGGATGCGGGTCAAAGTGATCCTGATTTTTTGGCATCGACCCAACAGTTTCATCAAACGTTGAACCGTCTAGGGGTTGCCAATCAGTTTCAAGCCTTTCTGGGGGGGCATGGATTAACCGGTGCAGACTTTGGCTGGAACTATTTTCATAAACATCTTGCGGATTCTCTAAGCTATGTGGGCAAGCAATTTCATCAAGCTGGGGTGAGATAATGAAATCTACTGTTAGTAGCGCTTGGCGATCGCCACAAAATCGATTCTGGCTCTGGAGTGCCACCCTATTGACTGCGGGGATGGGTATTGTCAACTTGGTATCTGCGGTTACTCCCAGGCTACACAATCGGGTTCAGTGGCTCGAAGCATTATTTCCCTTTCCGGTACGGGCCGGAGTCCATGTGTTTGCCGCCGTGATTGGGTTTTTGCTGTTAGTGCTGTCTGCAAACCTGCTCAGGCGAAAACGGGTGGCTTGGTTGCTCACTGTCGCCCTACTCATCCTTTCGATCATCAGTAATTTAATCAAAGGATGGGATTACGAGGAAAGTATTCTGGCGGGAGTTTTGCTGGTGCAGCTTTTGTTGATGCGTCAACAGTTTACAGCGCAGTCCGATCGCCCTTCCATTGCTCAAGGGATTCGGGGCTTGATAGCTGCACTGCTGTTTACGCTGGCATACGGCACGTTGGGGTTTTATCTCCTCGATCACCACTATTCGGTGAATTTTGATTTGGGTTCAGCCATTGTGCAAACCTTGGCGATGTTTTTTACCGAAGATAATGCTGGATTGCAGCCCACAGATAGATTTGGCAGATTTTTTGCCGATTCGATTTACATTATTGGTGCAATTACATTGAGCTATGGGGTCTGGATGCTGTTACGTCCGGTGCTGCTGCGGTCAGAGGCAACAAAACGCGATCGCCAGCGTGCCCAGGCGATTGTTGAGCAGTATGGACGATCCTCCCTGGCACGCTTTACCTTGTTTGACGATAAAGACTATTACTTCAGCCCCTCAGGGCAAAGCGTCATTGCCTATGTACCCAAAGGGCGGGGGGCGATCGCGCTAGGAGATCCCATTGGCCCTGCGGAAGATCGGCAGGAGGCAATCGTTGGCTTTCAGCAGTTTTGTGCGCGTAATGACTGGTATCCCGCTTTTTATCAAACCTTGCCCGATGACTTGGAGCTGTATGAATCTCTGGGACTGCAAGCGCTGCAAATCGGAGAAGAGGCGATCGCTGAATTGCCCACCTTTACCCTGGAGGGTAAACCTGGAAAAAACCTGCGAACATCGGTTAACAAGATGGTGAAAGCAGGCCATCGAATTGAATTTTATCCCCCACCGATTGCTGAAAGTGTGTTGAAAGAATTGCGATCGGTCAGTGATGAATGGCTGGAAATGATGCAAGGATCTGAGAAAAAGTTTTCTCTAGGCTGGTTTAATGATGCCTACCTGCGGGATTGTGAGATCGCTGTGGTCAGAAATGCCGACGGACGGGTGACAGCTTTTGCCAATGTGGTGAGTGAGTACCGTCTCAATGAAGCTACCATCGATCTGATGCGCCATCGGCAGAATGTGGAACATGGCACGATGGATTTTTTGTTTGTTTCTCTGTTTCAACACTTCAAGGAGCAGGGCTACGATGGTTTTAACCTGGGTTTGTCGGCACTGTCTGGAATTGGCATGTCCAAGCAATCGCCCCGCTTAGAGAAAGCGGTTCGCTATCTCTACACTCACCTCAACCAGTTCTATAACTTTCAGGGGTTGCACGCCTATAAAGAAAAGTTTCATCCGAACTGGGAACCTCGCTATTTGATTTATCCGGGCTGGTTTGCTCTACCTGATGTGGTTGTAGCTCTAGTCAGAGCAGATTCGGGCGATCGCCTCTTAGATTATTTCAAACCCACAGGAGGATAGCCCAAGATGCCCAAACGGCTGCTCCGTCTCCTGCCATCCCTGATTAGCGTTGTCCTTCTGATCGCATCCATCTGGGTAATTCGTCAAGAACTCCAACAATACGAAAGCGATGATATTTGGCGACAACTGGCGGCAATTCCCCGGTGGAATGTGGGCTGGTCGATCGCGCTCACCCTGCTCAATCTCCTCGTATTCACCGGATACGATACCCTTGCTGCCCTATATGTGCGTTATCCGTTGCCCTACTATCAAACAGGACTAGTAGCGGCTACCAGCATTCCCATTAGCAACAGTGTGGGTTTAGCACTGCTCAGTGGTAGCGCCATTCGCTATCGGTTTTATGCAACCTGGGGTGTCCCTCCACTCAAAATTGCTCAGATCATTGCCTTTTGCAATCTGAGTTTTTGGCTGGGTTTATTTAGTGCGGGCGGATTGTTGTTTTTGTGGCAACCGATTAAGCTTCCCTCTAGGCTACATCTGCCCTTTCAATCAACGCAGCCCATGGGTGTGATCTTTCTGAGTGTAATTGGGTTCTATGTGCTGTGGAATGTATTCAGTCAGAAAACCTTGCATCTGGGACGGATCGCAATCCCGCATTTGCCGATCAATCTATGTATCGGGCAAATTGCCGTCTCGTCACTGGATTGGACTCTGGCTGCCGCTGTACTCTATGCGCTGTTGCCCACCAATCCCTCTGTCCCTTACGCAGCTTACTTTGGGATTTACTTGCTAGCGCAGTTTGCAGGTGTGGTGAGTAACGTTCCAGGTGGGTTGGGGGTGTTTGAAACAGTCATGTTTCTGTTGCTTCGGTCTACGATTCCTAGCAGTGCCCTGTTTGGTTCCTTGGTTGCCTATCGAGCCATCTATTATCTATTGCCACTAGGTATTGCAGTGCTATTGGTTGCAGGATATGAAATTCGTTTCCGTCGGGTGCATTGAATTGAAGAAGAACCGTGAACAACAATTGACTATGACTAGCGGATTGGGCTGAGGAATTGAGCGATCGCTTGATTGACAACTTCTGGAAACTCTGCAATCACGAGATGACCTGCTTCAGGAATATGTAAGTGTTTACTGTGGTGAAAGTGATCCGCTAAGTCTTTGCCCATTTCAGCGGTAAACATCGGATCTCGTCCACCCGTAATCACGAGAGTCGGAATATCGAGATACCGATCTGTTTTGCGGCGATGGAAAAAGTTATAGTGCCAAAATGGCTCTAGGGCTTGATAGGGATGAACTTTAACGGGGACAGGAGCTTCTGCCAAAAATTGCTGTACGGTTGCATGGCGATGGCTGCTGGAGGCTTTCTCTGTCCAAGTTTTAACAACAGTCAAGCGATACAGGTGCCTGCCCCCCCAAGTGAGAAATTTCATCAGTGGCACTTCCCACCAGGGGTCTAGCTCATGAGTACCGCCGCAGATCAAAACGAAGGCACTGACGGGATGGCGCTGCGCCCACTCTAAGCCAATGGGCACACCGTAGCTGTGGCAACACAAAACTGGAGCCTGAATATGGAATCGTTGCAGCAAGCGCGACAAATCACGGCGGTGTCGTCCGATGGAATAGCGGGGATAGGGCTGGGATTGACCATGCCCGGCGAGATCGTAAGCAAGTGCTTCCCATCCTTGAGTCACGGCAAATTCGTATTGCGATCTCCAGTTGTACCGATTTCCTAGCCCACCATGCAGGAATACAAGCGGAGGGGCTTGACCGAATGTATGACAGGCTTGTAATAATGTCCCTCGGCGTAATTGAATCGGTTCACCCGCTAATAAATCTCCAGTGTTTGGCATAAGAATTTAGGTTCTTCCTTACTTACTATGCTAAATCAATAGCTAAATCAGTGAAAATATCTGAACAAATATATAGAAAAGTAAAT
>NZ_JAUBRJ010000017.1:93329-120075 GCF_036701805.1 Microcoleus sp. N3A4 | reverse complement strand
ATTAGTTATTAGTTATTAGTTATTAGTTATTAGTTATTTGTTATTAGTTATTTGTTATTTGTTATTTGTTATTTGTTGTCAGTTCCAATGCCCAATGCCCAATTCTCAAGGCCCCATTCAGAATTTGCACCTTTTCAGTACACTGTCTGTATTGTCCGATCGGCCGTTGTGCATTTAAACTGCATATTTCGATCGCAAATCTTCACCCCCTCTCCCTCTCTCCTACTCTAATATTCTGTTGTTTCACTCTAACAGCCAACCAAATAAATCTCCTACTGTCAGTTGCAATTCCCTGGCAAAAGATGGCACGGGCAATAACTGTTCCGGTTCGTCAAACACCTCTGTTGATTGAGTAGGCCGATATACAAAAACCGATCGCTCCTCTGGATCGATTAACCAACCCATTTGAGTTCCGTGTTTGAGACAATGTAAAATATTTTTAGTAACTTTAGTTTGGTTTTGGTCGGGGGAGAGGATTTCAATTGTCCAATCCGGGGCGATCGCAAACACATTTGCCACACCACCATTTTCATTACGGGGAATGCCCTCCCAAGTGAATACAGTCACGTCGGGAACGATCGCTCGACCGCCAAAAATGCACCGTAGTTCTGGAAATGCTCGCGCCACCTTTTGAGGTTTGAGAGCAGTATTAGCAGCACTTGTCAACTCGCCTTGAATGACACTATGTTCTCCTTGAGGCATCGGTTTTTGAATGATTTCACCGTCAATGTACTCGCTGGCTGGTTTGGTTTCTGACAACTTCAGAAACTCTTCGAGTGTCAGAGATTTTGGCAGGGTTTGTACCATCCGATTTTACCTCTAAAATAGGAGTTTTACCTGCTATTTTACCAAAAATTGCCCGGATTCGCGCGATCGTCGCTCCACTTACTTCTTCCTTCGGCTATACTACCTTGCATCCTGCGACTAATCTTGCTTCTATAGATTCAGAGACAGTTTTTGAGAGAGTTGGGATTGAAATTACTTTGCCTCAGTAACGGCCACGGAGAAGACGCGATCGCCCTTCGCATCTTGCAGGAACTGCAACAGCACCCGCATCCCCCAGAATTAGCCGTATTTCCGCTAGTGGGCGAAGGGCAAGCTTTCGCTCAACTGGAAAACGCCCGCATCATCGGCCCGGTGCAGCGAATGCCTTCGGGCGGCTTTATTTACATGGACGGGAGGGAATTTTTGCGCGATGTCAAAGGCGGCCTGCTTCAGTTGACCATCGCTCAGTTTAAAGCCATCCGCGCTTGGGTGCGATCGCAACAACAGTCTGGGAATCAAGACGGCGTTATTTTAGCCTGCGGGGATATTGTACCGCTGCTGTTTGCTTGGCTCAGCGGCGCGCCCTATGCCTTTGTCGGTACTGCCAAGTCCGAGTATTATTTGCGCGACGAGAACGGGCCTCTGGCTCGCAAATCCCGGGCTTTTGGTTGGTGGGGTTCGCGATCGGTTTATTTGCCTTGGGAGCGCTGGTTGATGACTCGATCGCGCTGTCGGGCCGTTTTTGTCAGGGACGCGCTCACCGCCGAGACTTTACAAAAGCTGGGAATTCCCGCTTACAATCTCGGAAACCCGATGATGGACGGACTCGAACCGGAAAACCCAGCCGGTTTTTACGGCCCTGACGCAGAGTTTCGGGAAATGGAGCGATCGCTAGTCATCACCTTACTCCCCGGTTCTAGAGCGCCGGAAGCCTATGCTAATTGGCAGCTAATAGTAGAGGCGGTCGCCGGAATTTTGTCGCTGTTTGCCGATCGCAAATTGTTATTTTTCGGAGCGATTTCCCCAGAATTAAATTTAGAAGCTTTGCGACCTATTTTAGAATTTTTTGGCTGGCGCCAAGACGGCGAAACTAGAACGCAGCGGCGAGAAGGAAGTATTTTGCGACCTCCTGTTTCTAGCGCTCGAGAAATTCATAAAGAATCTCCTAATTTGCTATTACCCTTGACTTTTGTGCAGAGAAACGCCACGATGATTTTAACTCAGCAAAGTTTTAACGATTGTTTGTACGAAGCCGATTTAGCAGTAGCAATGGCAGGAACAGCTACAGAACAATTTGTAGGTTTAGGAAAACCCGCGATCGCCATTCCCGGAAACGGCCCGCAATTTACTCCCGCTTTTGCAGAAGCTCAAAGTCGCCTGTTAGGCCCGTCATTAATTTTAGTCAAACATCCCGCCGAAGTTGCCGCTGCCGTGCAGTCTTTGCTCCGCGACCCGGACAGGTTGCAGCTAATCGCTGAAAATGGCGAGCGGCGCATGGGAGAACCCGGTGCAGCAGCCAGAATTGCCGAGTGTTTAATTCAGCGGTTCGGCGGTGAATACAGCAATTCTCAATTGCCTGCAATCCACTAGGGACAAAACAATGTTTTGTCCCTACCCAGTATCTTTAATTCTACTTTATTTAAAAAAATTCTTGTTCGCTAACTAATATCGTTTCCGGTAGCATCGGAATTATTAGCCAAAATTAGGACACGGCAGTGCCGTGTCCCTACAATATTATTTTCGGTAGGGACACGGCACTGCCGTGTCCTCTATATCATTCCTACAAATAGAGTGTGCATCTAATCCTGGACTCGCAACCAATACACCACTCCCAGAAAATTTCAATTCGCCGTTGTTTCTGAAGATTGAACCCAGAAATCAGTCTGAGGAATTTTAAAATCCGACTTAACCAAAACTCCCGGTTCTCGCTGCACCGGCAGCACATCTAAAGTATCCGTTTGCGCGCAATATTTTAAATCTTCAATCACACCTAAACCGAGGAGGCGCTGGCCGTGACTGGCCCGTTCCAACAATTCGTGCAACCGATCTTGCCAGTGCAGGTAAAGAGCGATCGCCCCAAATACTTCATCGTTACCAGCAAAATCGATCGCGGGAATACCGCTTTCTGCTAGCAGACTTTGGGCGATCGCACCAGCACAAACCGTATCTTCCAACGAATAACTCCCTTCCCAACCAGAACCCACAATCCAAATAGTTTCCGGCTGTTTACTTAACAAAAACTGCACCACTGATTTGCGGTTAATCAAAGCCGCCGTCAACACAGTTGCAGCAGCTTGCACTCGCTCCAAAGCCCGAGTACCGTTAGTTGTGCTGATAAAAATTCGCTTCCCAGCCACCTTTTCTGGCGTGCAGTCGAAGGGGGAATTCCCCATGTCAAATCCGTCAACTTTGGCGCCGCCTCGCTCTCCGGCGCGAATTCGCTTGTCTGCAGGCCATTTTTCGCTCTCGGCCATCAGCTTATCTAAGTCGCTGAAAACTTGAACAGCTTCCGCCCCATTATTCAGGGCCGTTGCCATTGTCGTAGTCGCCCGCAGCACATCAACTGCGATCGCGCAAGCCGGCATTTTGTCGGTTGGCGTAAGTTCCGGGGTATGGTAAATAAAAAGCTTCACTTTTGGGCAACCTGCGATAAATCCTCATCATTAATAATAATGGAAAGTGGATTTTAGTAGAAAATAGAGTCAAGTCCTCAAAAGCAGAAAATATGTCTAAACAGCTCAATTCAAATCCCGCCCCCGCCGCCATTGCCGCACCAATTGGACTCCTGGCAGGTTTTACCTATCCTTTGCGAGCTTTCACGCTGATTTGGCAAACTCCCAAGCTGTGGATTTATGTATTAGTTCCCGTGGTGCTAAATTTTATAATTGGTATCGGTCTTTATTTAAGCTTGCTATTTCCCAGTTTGGCAGGCATAGACGTTTTAGTTGCCGATTTGTCCGTCCGATTTAATGCTCTAATTGCGAGTTTTCCAGCTTGGCTGAGCTTTCTCGGCGTGTTAACAGTTGCTTTCGGCTGGCTGCTGCGCGTACTCCTAGTCGCAGGACTTTTGCTAATAATTGGATTTTTGTTAGTGCAGTTTGGCGTGATTTTAGGTTCGCCCTGGTACGGCAAACTTTCCGAACAATTGGAACTCCTGCGGAACGGTCAATTGCCCGCAGAAGCACCAATGAGTTTGGCGAGTAGTTTTCGGGATATTCAAAGGGCGATCGCCTTTGAACTGCGAAAACTACAAATTTTGTTGAGCGTCGGCATACCGCTGCTGCTGCTGAATTTTATCCCTGGCGTTGGCTCTATTCTTAGCAGTTTGGGTGGCGTAGCTTTGGGTGCGACTATTGTCTGTTTGGACTTTTTAGATGCACCTTTGGAGAGGCGGAGACGGCCTTTTCGGGAGAAGTTGGAGATAATTCGGGCGAGTTTGCCGGCTAGCGGGAGTTTTGGTGTGGTTTGTTTGGGTTTGGTGAGCATTCCGCTGTTGAATCTGTTGGCGATTCCGCTGTGCGTGACGGCGGGAACTTTGTTTTTTTGCGATCGCATTTGGCCGGCCCGCTTTGCCCCAGAAGAAACTCATAGCGATCGAGAAACTAACATTACCAATTAAAAACTAGGGAGATGCTTCTCCCTTCGGCTGCCTCTGGGAGTTAAGACCCAAAAACGGGCTTAAAAACAGCCAACTAAGAAAGAAGAATGAAGCTGTAAATAGCTGGACAATATCAACCGCCGACAAATATCCGTCAGACAATAGTGCAATAGTTCTATCTGTCAGCCCGAATATCCAGGAGAGAATCCCAAACAGCCAAATGCCTTTTTGGAGCATGGGCAAAAATGCTGAAACTTCGGAGTTTTGCTGCTTGTTCATTGATTTAGCCCTTGTTTGCGAAAAGTCTGATTAACCTGGGCACCCCAAGGGCTTAAGGATTTTTGGTGTCTCCTCGGATTCCCTTTGTTATCTATATGTTAAGAAATGTTTCTCGATATGGCAACTGTCTTCAGGAGGTATTTACGCATCTATCTCAAGATGTAGTTGGAGCGCTGACAAAGAGTTATATTTGCTACACTTTGGCAGCGACGCTAGAGATTTTGCCGATTTTTTGAGAGATAAATTGCTGGGCACGGGTAGTGGCGGGATCTCTTGGCACCGCGCCTACAAAAAAAACTTGTAATTTATATTGAATTATGTAATACTACAAGTTGATCGAGTCTGGTTAAAGAACGATCGTGAGGTTTGTACTGAGGACTGAAGTCCTCAACGCCCTAAAAGCCGCAGGACAAACAATTTGATTATCAAAATCAACCGGACTTGATGTCAGTTCAGCGTCAATAAAATCGAACAATGCCACGCTTAAATCAGATTATTGCGATCGAAAAAGGCATCAAAAGCCGCTCCGTCCAAGAACTAGCAGAAGCTCAAAAAGCGCTCCAGAAGCCCGCTGTGCTTTCTGGAATCTCCCGCACTTACCGTCCCAAAGACGAAGAAGGCGAACAACTGCCGCCCGAGTCCAAAAAAGTTGAAGTCAAAGCCGAAGAGATTATCCGCAAAACGACTGAAGTTTTGACCAAACTCTTCGACGTAACCGCAACCAAAGATTGGACAAATTGTAGCGCCCGCGCGGACGTAACTGTAGATGGAAACGTGCTTTTGAGCCAAGTTCCCGTCAGCTATTTGCTGTTCGTTGAAAAGCAGTTAGCAGATTTGCAAGCATTCATCAAAAAACTTCCAGTCTTAGATGCTTCCGAGACTTGGAACTTCGATGCTTCGGCCGACTGCTGGGCCACAGAACCGGTGCAAACTCTCAAGACTTTTAAAACTCCGCGCAATCACGTTAAAGCTGAAGCTACGGAACACCATCCGGCGCAAGTCGATGTTTATTATGAAGATATTACGATCGGCTACTGGCGGACTGTCAAGTTTTCTGGAGCTTTGCCAGCGCGGCGGATCAATGAGTTGCTGCAAAGGGTGGAAATCTTGCAGCAAGCTGTTATGTTCGCCCGCGAAGAAGCTAACAATTATGAAGTTGAGGAACAGAGAGTGGGAGAGCGAATTTTTCAGTTTATTTTCCGCTAATTGCTTGCTTTTTTGATAGTTATGGTTTAAGATATAAACAGAGTACAAGTTCAATCTAAAACTTCAACTTAAACCGTACAAATGTGACAGTGCAGGTTCGACTCCTGTCCCTTCTACCCAAAATAGGGGGGTAGCCCAATTGGCAGAGGCAGCATTGCGTACAAATTCAACAGCAAGTTATTACTCAAAACTCAGCATTCACCGCCGATCGCTAAAACGAATGTCAGGAACAATCACATCATCGATGTTGCTGGTTCAACTCCAGCCTCCTCAACCAAACACTGGGGAGTAGCTCAATCGGTAGAGCGCGATGCTATTAATCTTAAATCCTTGACTTAAATGTGATAGCGTGCCCAAATGGGCGGTAAATATAAACCCAGTAGTAAGGTCAGAACTACTGGGTTTTAGTGATGTTTTATGCTAATTTATCGATCGAAGTGATACGACTTCCCCAAAAAAGAATGCAAAAGCAAGCTATAAACCGATACAGCGTCAGTCATTTCCAATCTAAAATCTAAAATCTAAAATCTAAAATGGTATGATTTACTGCATCAATCCTCAATGCGAACAACGCGAAAATCCTGCTGCTGCTCAAAATTGTCAGGCTTGCGGCACGGATTTGTTAATTGCCGATCGCTACCGCATCCTTAAATCAGTGCGATCGCCCAATCCCGCACGCCCCACAGACATCTTTGAAGTCGAAGATTTGGGAACCGGGGAAAACGAATGGGGGACTGTCAAAGTTTTAAAAGTCTTGAAACACACCCACAATCCCGATTTAGTTCGCTTGTTCCAGCAAGAAGCGCGAGTTTTGATTTGGCTGGCCGGAAAGGGCCCAGTTCCCCAAGTCGAACCTGACGGTTATTTCCAAACTAAACTCCCCCATAACTCCCAGAAATTATCTTGTTTGGTGATGGAAAAAATTAGCGGAGAAAACTTGACCGAATTCTTAAATAAAAACCAGTACGTTTCTCAAAAACTAGCTCTCGATTGGCTGCAACAAATCACCCATATTTTGCAGGAAATCCACAAATATCATTTAGTGCATCGAGATATTAAGCCATCCAACCTGATGCTTGCAGCGGATGGGAAATTGAGATTAATTGACTTCGGCGCTGCAACAGAAGCAGATATAGATAAAACACCCATAGGTTCTGCTGGATACTGCGCGCCCGAACAAATTGCAGGTAAAGCAGGCGTGCGATCGGACTTTTTTGCCCTGGGGCGTACTTTTGTACATTTATTAACAGGCATACAGCCGATCGACTTTCCCGTTAATGAAAAAACTGGTAAAATTAATTGGAGGAACCAGGCTGTAGATATTGACCCGTTACTCCTAGACTCGATCGACGAATTGATTGAACCGCTACCGGAAAACCGACCTGAAAATACCCAAGTTATTTTAGAAAAACTCAAAAATATAGAGCTTTTGATTACCGGCGCAGAACCGAAGTAATAATCACCGTGATAGTGGCACTAGCAATCAGAGTAAAAGCAAGCTGCACAACCCACTGAGTCGCTTGCTGGTAGTTGGAAAATCGATCGTTGAACTTCTCGACATCAGTCGCTAAGTTGTCTACACGGGTTGATAGGTGGTCAACACGGCTTGAGAGAGTGTCTAATTTTTCGATTACATCTGTCAGTGTTGGTTCGGTGGGTGGTGTGGCAATCATCTCTGGTTTCTCAACTCAATAATTCTATGATACCAGATCGGAATTGCCGATCTAAAAAACAACTTCATAGCGATCGCCCCCAATCAATAAATCTGTTCCAACCTGCGAAAATCCCGCTCAACTTCCGCCCACAAAGCCCGATTGTGAGGGTCAGTTTTCACAGCCTTTTTCAAATATATTCTCGCCTTATCAACCTGCTTTTCTCCGATCAAATGCCGTCCCCAGCGCTGATAGGCGATCGCCTGCCACTGACGCACCTCCAAATCTTCGGGAATCCGCTGTGCCAAACCCTCAATCAAGGCGATCGCCCGCGGGAACCTCTGATATTTCAGCAACTGCTGCAACTCAAAATAAGCATCTTGCTTTAACTTTTGTTCTACCGCCGACAGATCCGCATTAGATTGAACCGCGGCCTCTTTTCGAGTCACTTTAACTGCCTGCGGTTGAGCTTTCACCCCCAGATCCGGCGGTGTCGAAGTAGGCGGCACAGTTGAATTGGCAACTTTCGACTCCGCAACATGGTGGGGGGCAACATTCACCAGGAACTTATAAGCCTCAGTAATAGCAATAAACTTATTCTTAGCCTGTTCGTTTCCCGGATTCACATCGGGGTGATACTGTCTGGCTAACTGCCGATAAGAGGCCTTAACTTGCGATAAACTCGCGCCAGACCTCAGTCCTAACTGTCGGTAATAATCTGCAATATCCATTTAGCATGAATGAGCGTTGATAATACCATTAAATATGGCAGAATCCTTAAATGTAAAGATTCTGCCAAAATTTACTGCGAACTAGGTTGTAGTGCGAGGGTTGCCCGCACTACTGTCGCGCAAAAATAACTTACGGACGATCTTCGATCACTCTGTCAATCAAGCCGTATTCCCTGGCTTCCTCAGCGGACATGAAATAGTCGCGATCCATGTCCTTCTCGATTTTCTCGATCGGCTTGCCAGTATTCTTAGCATAGATATTATTGAGTTCGTGGCGCAGCCGCAGAATCTCTTTCGCCTCAATCTGAATATCCGTTGCTTGTCCCCGCGTCCCCCCAGAAGGCTGGTGAATCATGATGCGCGAGTGAGGCAAAGCTAACCGTTTCCCCTTCGCACCGGCAGCTAACAGGAAAGAACCCATCGAAGCAGCCAAGCCCACACAAATCGTCACCACGTCCGATTTAATGTGCTGCATGGTATCAAAAATAGCCATGCCTGCCGACACCATCCCGCCTGGGGAATTGATGTACAAAATAATATCCTTACCTGAATCTTCCGAATCGAGATAGAGCATCACAGCGATGATTTGATTGGCAATTTCATCGTCAATGTCCCTGCCCAAGAAAATAATCCGTTCCCGGTAGAGGCGATCGTAGATATTAATCCACTGAGTATCATAACCACCCGGCATTTTGTAGGGAACTTTTGGCACACCTATAGGCATAATTCGGAACTCCGTTTAGTTGGTTATTGGTTACTTGTTATTGGTTATTGGTTATTGGTTACTTGTTATTGGTTACTTGTTATTGATTGGTTTCGATTTTTTGGCGATCGCAACCAATAATTTATAACCAATAACCAATAACTAACAACCAATAACCAATAACCGAATTAGATGACTCCAGCCGGCAGCGGTTTCGACAATTCTGCCGAACTTTCAAGAACGCGATCGATCAAACCGTATTCTTTAGCTTCATAAGGCGTCATGTACAGCAACCGATCCATATCTTTAGTAATCTTTTCGATCGGTTGGCCAGTACAGCTTGCAAAAATATCAAGCATCGTCGCTTTATTTGCCAGCACTTCCTTAGCCCGAATTTGAATGTCGCTTGCTTGACCCCGCGTGTACGCCTTGGGTTGGTGCAGCACAATAGAAGCGTGGGGCAAACTCGCCCGAAAGCCTTTTGTACCAGCCGCTAACAGCATCGCAGACATCCCCATTGCCGAACCGAGGCAAATAGTGTGTACGGGCGGCTTAATGTACCTGATCGTGTCGCAGATTGCGAAGGCTTCCGTTTCAAAGCCGACGGGTTCGCCGCTGTAACCAGAAGTGCCGGTCGAGTTGATGTAGATTTTGATCGGCTTATCAGCGTCTTCGTACTGCAAGAACAACAGTTCAGCGATAATCAGTTCTGTTACCGCAGGCACCAGAGGCATACCCAGATAAACGATCCGCTCCTTCAGCAACAGGGATGGCAAATCGGGAGGTGGCGTCCGAGAGTTCCCTTCCCCGTAGTATGGCGATTGCACAGCTTTAATTGGTGTGTTCATATAACCGAAATGTTGCCTGAACTGATGGAGCTATTCTTAAAGAAATAGTAACGCAATCTTTAGGTATCCCGCATGAAAGTTAGTTTGCTCCCGGTTTTAAACGACCCTAACCTTGACGCTGCCGCGCCCTCGACCCAGCGCCAGCTAGCGATTTCAGTGTCTGCGACGGCAAGCTCGATCGACTCCAGCGTACCCTTAAACCTGTGCCTGATTCTCGATCACAGCGGCTCGATGGGCGGACGCCCCTTGGAAACCGTCAAACAAGCCGCCGGACGGTTGCTAGACAGGTTGAAGCCCGGGGATCGCTTTTGCGCGGTGGCTTTCGACCACAAAGCCAAAGTCCTCGTCCCCAATCAAATTGTGGGAAATCCTGCTAGCATTAAACGGCAAATTGAGCAATTGCGCCCGGCCGGCGGCACAGCAATTGACGAGGGCATTAAGTTAGGTATTGAAGAGTTGGGCAAAGGCAAAAAAGAAGCTATATCTCAGGCGTTTCTGCTGACTGACGGCGAAAACGAACACGGCGACGACAGCCGCTGTTTGAAGTTGGCTAAACTGGCTGCCGAGTATAACATGACTTTAAATTCTCTGGGATTTGGCGATAACTGGAACCAGGATATTTTGGAAAAGATTGCTGACGCTGGCGGCGGTGCTCTGGCTCACATTCAGCGTCCCGAAGATGCGGTTGACGAGTTTGGCAAACTGTTTACTCGCGTCCAAGGTGTAGGTTTGACTAATGCTTATTTGCTATTTTCGCTGATGCCAAAAGTGCGGTTAGCCGAACTCAAACCGATCGCCCAAGTTGCCCCAGACACGATCGAATTACCGGTACAGCAAGAGGGCGATCGTTTTATGGTGCGCCTGGGAGATTTAATGAAGGATATAGAGCGAGTAGTTTTGGCTAATATTTATATTGGACAGTTGCCCGAAGGTACACAGGCGATCGGGCAATTGCAAATTCGCTACGACGATCCCACAGTCGGTCAAAGTTTGCTTTCCGATCCCGTTGCAGTTTCTGCTAACGTCTTGAAAGTTTATCAGCCGGCACTTAACCCGACTGTGCAGCAGCACATTTTAGCTTTGGCTAAGTACCGTCAAACTCAACTCGCAGAAACTAGATTGCAACAGGGCGATCGAGCCGGCGCAGCTACGATGCTGCAAACGGCGGCTAAAACTGCTCTGCAAATGGGCGATAAAAGTGCTGCAACTGTGCTGCAAACTTCTGCTACTCGCTTGCAGTCTGGCGAACAATTGAGTGAAGCCGATCGCAAGAAAACTCGGATTGCTTCTAAAACTATTTTGAAGTAATAAGGTGATTTCCAATTCCAAATCCGGCGATTGGAAATCCGGCGATTGGAAATCGCGACTACACAAACAAAGTCCGCGCAACGCGAGACTAAGAATATAAAAACCCGCTAGCGCGGGTTTTGTTTTTGCGTTCGTTTGCACTCACAGGTTGAAATTTGTGGATGCTTTAGATGCTCGATAGTCTATAATTTTTGTATCACCTATAAAGAGTGTTTGTATGAACCAGACAATATCTGATAAAGTACGCTGGACTACCGCCGATTTAGAACTATTGCCAGATAACGGCGATCGCTATGAAATTATTGATGGGGAGCTATTTATGACTAGAGCACCGCATTGGGGGCATCAACAGACTTGTGGCAGATTTTTTTCTTGCCTTGATACTTGGTCGATGTCTACTGGTTTGGGACGAGCCGCCATCAATCCGGGTCTTATTTTCACGGACGCTGATAATGTCATACCTGATGTAGTTTGGGCTAGCAATGAACGCTTGGCTATCTTGCTAGACGAAGCCGGCCATTTAACCGCCGCACCCGAGTTAATTGTTGAAGTTTTATCCCCTGGTGCAGACAATCAGAGACGCGATCGAGATTTGAAACTCAGACTCTATTCGGTACGAGGAGTACAGGAATACTGGATTGTGAATTGGCGGTTGCAGCAAATAGAAGTTTATCGCAGGGAACAAGCAAGTTTAAGGCTCATTGCTACGCTGTTGAGCGCTGATGAACTAACTTCGCCTTTGTTGCCCGGTTTTAGTTGTTCTGTAGCTCAGATTTTTGCCTGAATTATGAAATCATCATCTTACAATTTAATTGCTACTCTAGTAATCTTTACTATCTTTGGTAATATATCCCCTGCTGTCTCTGCTAAATCGTCAGCAATATTAATAGCTCAAAAAACGATTGTTCAAAATCCTGCTGAAGACTTATTCAATAGTGCTTTAGCCAAATCAGAGGCAGGAGATATTCAAGGGGCGATCGCCGATTACACCGAAGCCATCCGCCTCAACCCGAACTACGCCAAAGCTTACAACAAACTGGGCATCATCCGCGGCCGCAACCTCAAAGACTATCCAGCAGCAAAAGCAGATTTCGATCGCGCCATTGAAATCAACCCCAACTACGGCGACGCTTACTACAACCGCGCCAGAGTCCGCGAGTTCTTAGAAGACAAACCGGGGGCGATCGCCGATTATCATAAAGCAGCCGAACTCTATCAAAAAGATGGCAATACCAACGATTATCAAGATGCCCTCAAGCATCTTGAAATGCTGCAAGAATAAATGGCTTTTGAAAACATAGTATAATACCTTCGATCTGCGTTCATCCGCGTTCATCTGCGGTTAAACACTCCAAATTAACTATTCAAAAAATGTCCGTAATCTCTACCGTCACCGTTACCGTACCCGCCACAACCGCCAACCTAGGCCCCGGATTCGACTGCATCGGTGCCGCTTTAAGCCTCTACAACCGCTTCCAATTCTCCCGACTCGAACCCTCAGCAACCGAGAAACTAAAAATTACAGTTACAGGCCAAGAAGCCGCCAAAGTCAAGACAGACGAAAGCAATCTCGCTTATCAAGCTTTTCTCAAGTTATACGATCGCCTCCAACAATCGCCACCGCCTGTAGCGATACATATAGATATGCAAGTGCCGCTGGCTAGAGGTTTAGGAAGTTCCGCTACAGCTATTGTCGGCGGGTTAGTCGGTGCAAATCAATTAGCCGGTGCGCCTTTGAGTCAGGTGGAAGTGATGCAGTTGGCGATCGAACTTGAAGGACATCCCGACAACGTTGTCCCCGCTTTACTCGGAGGCTGTCGCCTCGCTGCTAGCAATACACCCCCCCAACCCCCCCTTAGTAAGGGGGGGCTAAGAGAAGAATCCCCTCTTACACCCCCCCTTAGCAAGGGGGGGCAGGGGGGGGGTTCTTGGCAAATTTGCGATATTCCGTGGCATCCTAATATTGTGCCGGTGGTAGCGATTCCCGATTTTGAACTTTCTACAGCCGAAGCGCGCCGAGTTTTGCCCGCAGAGTACAGCAGGGCTGATGCGATTTTCAATGCCGCACACCTCGGTTTGTTGGTGCGGGCTTTGGCTGCGGGCGATCGAGATTGGCTGCGCTGCGCCCTCCAAGACAAAATTCACCAACCTTTCCGACAATCTCTGATTCGGGGATATGAAGCAGTGCAAGAAGCTGCGTTGAATGCAGGGGCCTGTGGAATGGTAATTAGCGGTGCGGGGCCGACGCTTTTGGCTTTAACGGATGTTACTAATGCTGATGCGGTTGTGAGGGAAATGGCGGCTGGTTGGATGGAATTTGGGGTGAAGGCTGAGGTAATGGCGATCGACCTTGACACCCAAGGAGCACAAATCTCCGTTTAATTAGTGGTAAGGTGCGTACCCGAAAGGGTAAACGCATCTTAAAAATTCGCCATCATCTAAAAATATTAAGACTACCTATGATTGACAGTCCATAAACCGCTGAAAAGCCTGTTTCATGGGATCTGTGTTACAAAAAGAACAGAAATCTTTTATGGGTAGCAAGTTATGCCAGTTCGCTTCATCAACGATCGCTATGCTCTATCCCCCACCCCGCGATCGGGTGGAATGGCAGATGTTTACCGCGCAAGAGACTACGATCGGGAAGAACGGCTGGTTGCAGTAAAAGAATTCAAACACGGGCAGATTGAAGCCGATATTCTAGCCGAGTCTTTCAGACGTGAAACCCTAGCCCTTCAAGAGTTAAAGCATCCCGGAATCATGGAACTTCTCGATTCTGGCAAGGATGAAACTACGGGTAACTATTTTCTCGTCTTGGAGTGGATGGAAAAGGATTTGGCAACACTTCTGAAAGAATCTCCACCGGACGGATGGGATTCATTCTGGAAAGCGGTAGCGTTGCCCGTGCTGGAGGCTTTAGCATTTTCCCATACTCGCAAAATAATACACCGGGATATCAAGCCCAGCAACATTTTAGTGGGGAGTGACGGTAAACTCAAACTCGCTGACTTCGGCATATCCAAGCTTAAGAGCTATTTGCAACCCAGTATTACTCTCAAAGACTTTGTATCGCGTACATTCACGCCACCAGAACTCGACGATGGTTCCTATACCTACACGCGCGATGTTTTCAGTTTTGGTGTCTTGGTTTTGAAGTGCCTGAGCAATATTGAACTCACAGATCATAATAGTATCGCCAGCGCACTGAAAGCGTTTAATGCACCACCTGAAATTCTTGAAATAATCGAGCGTGCTGTTTCCCTCGACCCCGTAGAGCGTCAACCTAATGCAGAGGTACTGCTAGCTGAACTTAATGCTATTCAAGGGAAGCGATCGCAAACACACTCAGCCAAGAAACGCGATTGCTACCTGCGACTTACCCATAAGGCTTTAAACAATCTTCGCAATGTAATGGATCTGTCTGAAGACGAAATTAAAAAGATTATCCTAGAGGATTTGAATAGTGGATGTGGAATCTCACCTTTAAAGAAATCCAACGCAGCAAATCTGGCTGACGAATCCTCTGAAGGTCATTACTCTATTTTTGGGTTTTCCTACAGATACCATGTAGCGGTCAATACAGATTGCCTATCCATTATCAACGCCCAGGATTTTTCTAGTGCAATACTAGAACAGAATCGAGAACGTGCATGGATTCCACCCTACGAATTCAAAGTTGGAAGACCGCTGATTAGATCGGAAGCAGAGGAAGTTATTAGTGAACTTCAACTGGCAGTAGAAGAACATGAGGCAAACCTGCGGCAGACAAGAGCTGAAGAAGAAAAACAACGCTTATTCCGAGTTTGGTTGGATATTCTCAGAGCCAAGACAGATTGGGAAAAAAACCGAGAGAAACCGATTAAATACACAAGCGTTACTCGTGAGGGAAACCGCGTTATCTTTGAACTATCAGAACTTCCCGAAAATGACATAGCTGGACAACCCCGCCATGTGACAAACTCAAAAGGATTTAGCATAGTCGGAGGAGATGTTGAGGAAGTCATCGGTGATAAATTGGTTCTTTATGTCAAATCTGGAGAACCAGATAGACTCCCACATTCTGGTGAGCTACGCTTTGATACTCGTGCGGCGGCAGTTGCCTTAAATCGACAAAAAACTGCCCTTGATGCTGTTCGATTTGACCGCGCAGTACGCTTAGACATTCGCCATTTACTTGTCAATCCCCAAGAAGTCCGTACTCCTAAACTAGAGGTGGATGTCCAGTTAATTCAACCTCTCAATGAATCACAGCAGCAAGTTGTTAAAGCTGCACTCGCAACAGAAGATTTTCTGATTGTTCAAGGTCCACCAGGTACAGGAAAGACAACATTTATTACAGAAGTTGTGCTGCAAACTCTTAAAGCTAATCCTGATGCTCGAATTCTGCTCAGTTCACAAACTCATGTAGCACTAGATAACGCCCTAGAACGGATTCAAGCTCAAAATCCTAACTTGAAGTTGGTGCGACTTGGTAACCATGAACGGGTATCAGATAATCTTCATTCGCTTTTACTAGAAGAACAGATGAACCAGTGGCGGGAGGAAGCGATCGCCAAGGGGCAAAAGTTTATTGCTGATTGGTCAGCACAGCGAGGTATCTCTCACAAGGACAGTGAAATGGCAACAATGTTTCAAGAATTGGGGACTCTAGTCGCAAAGAACGAAGGCTTGAGAACAGAGATTGCTATTTGGAAACAGGACTTAGACGAAATTTTAGCTATCAATTACGATCCAGAAAACCCAGAATCGTTAGCAAAAGCTCACATACCCAAGGAGAGGTTAGAGGAAGTTCAAAGTATTGAAGCTGAAATTGTCAGTCTGCGTCAGCAGTCAAAAGAAGCGCGTGATGAGCAGAAGAAAACTGCAAAACGTCTGCAACAGTTAAGTAGAATTGATACAGAAGAACTTTTGGGCTTATCGTCGGAAGATATAGGTGGTTATATCAGCATACTAATTGAGAAAAACAATCCAGATGTAAAAATGCTTCAACAATTGCTGAGTATCCAGACGGAGTGGTTCGATCAGTTTGGTAGAAATGAGAAATTCAATGCACCTTTGATTAAGCGATCGCAAGTAGTAGCCGGAACCTGCATCGGAATTCCTAGAGATATTCAAGACATAGAATTTGACCTGTGCATTGTCGATGAGGCTTCAAAAGCTACAGCGACAGAAGTGCTAGTTCCAATGGCGCGATCCCACCGCTGGATACTGGTTGGCGACCCCAAACAACTCCCACCCTTCCGAGATGAAGTCAGCAGAGATTCTGATTTTCTGGACAAATACGAACTTACTCAGGAGGATATCCGAGAAACTTTATTCGATCGACTCCTCAGAACACTCCCAGATGGATGCCGCAAGATGTTAACAATTCAACATCGAATGGTTGCACCAATCGGTAATCTTGTCAGTGAATGCTTTTACGATTGTCAACTTCAAAGTTCCGGGCCTGATGTAGATAAAAACCTTACCAGAGTTTTACCGCAACCAGTTACTTGGCTGACAACAACAAAACTTCTTGATTTTCGCGAACAATCTGTTAATTCTAGCTTTAACAATGCCTGTGAAGTTAAAGTCATTGTTCGGTTTCTCAAACAGCTAAATCAAATAGCATTACAATCTGAAAAAAAATACAGCGTTGCTGTTTTGACTGGGTATGCAGCACAGCTCAAAATACTTAATCGTAACCTTGACTCAGAAGTAAATAATTGGCAAGCATTAACAGTTGAGTGTAATACAGTGGATGCCTTCCAAGGACGCGAAGCCGATATTGCAGTGTACTCTGTGACTCGTTCTAACAAAGAAGGTAAAGTGGGTTTCCTACGCGATGCAGAACGACTGAATGTGGCTTTATCCAGAGGTAAAGTTGGCTTAGTAATCGTGGGAGATCATCACTTCTGTCGAAACTCAAGTGACAACCCATTACACCGAGTTTTGGATTACGTTGAACGTCACCCTGAAAATTGCGCCCTAAAGGAGGCTAAATTATGAGTTCAGAAGAATCAGCTTCTCTTACTCCAGAAGAACTACGTCGCTACGACAATCGTACAGGCTTTGACCTGGTTAGTTGTAGACAAGTCGGTTTGCCTGTTTATAAAATCACGGTTCAAGTTCTAACCCAACTCCGTAAACCGATTCCTCCGATAGAAGAATATGTATTGAAATCTATTAACGTTGGTCTATCCTCTGAAGAGGATATTGGTGGGTTTTTAGGTCTTGAACCCCCTATCATCAGGGATGCAATGATCAATTTAAGGATGAGTGAGGATATTGACCTCATAGCCCCTCATGACTCTCTGATGCAAGTTTGGAAGTTGACCAAAAAAGGTGAAGGAACGCTCCGTGATGCCAAAATTATTGTTCCAGAGGAGCGAACATTTGATATCAACTTTGATGGACTCCTACGGCATCCTCGCTGGTACGGGCAATTGGAGTCACGCTTGCTCAAGCCAAAAGACTTGCGCGACAAGGATATTATAGAAATTGAACCCTCTCCGAAAAAGCCACCAGAATTGTCCGACCTCAAACTCAAAGATGTGGACGTAATTATTCGTCAGATTGAGGGGGCAAGCAAAGCCAAAGTCAAGCAAGAGCGAGACCTGCTAGCCTTGAAAGCTATTGAGCGGAGGCAGAGGTTTTTTCAACCTGCCTTAATACTAATCTATAAGGCAAAGGACAGTGATGATGTTCAGGTTGCCTTTGCTATCGATGCTGTCCTTTCTAATGAACATGAAGCTGCATTTGCTCGTGCTAAGGGGGTCAAGAAACTTCGTTTACTAGAGGCATTGAGGGAAAGCGCACCCCAAAAGTTAGCCGCAGAAGTGTTAGGGCATGAATTTGTTGCTCAAGCTCCTTTACAACAAGTTGAGGCTCTTAAGGAAGAAGTTTCTGCTGCTCAAGCTCAGATAGAAGCACAAATAGAAATAACTCGAAACACTCTAGAACGAACTGAAGATCAGGAAGAAAAACTCATTCTTGAGGAACAACTTCAAGAGGCACAACAACAAATAGAGAAACTCCAAGTCAAACTAGATTCTCTCTTAGCGGCGGTTCCTATGCGTTGGCTAGAGATGTACGAACACCGCCCACTCCTAGAACAGGCTCTTCAAGATAGCCAAGAACGTTTGATGATTATCTCTCCTTGGATTCGGGCAAGTTCTGTGAATAAACGGTTTATTCAACAGTTTGAAAATCTTCTCAAGCGGGGAGTACAAGTTTTCATTGGGTACGGTTTGGGAGAGAATGATGATAAAAAGTACCAATCTGATATCCAGGCCGAGAAGAATATTCAAAAATTAGCGAGTCAGTATAAGGATAATTTCCGGCTCAAGCGTCTTGGAGATACCCATGCAAAAATCCTCATTTCTGATGTGAAATTCGCTGTAACAACAAGTTTCAACTGGCTTTCCTTCAAGGGCGATCGCGATCGCACGTTCCGGGACGAGCGGGGGACGCTGGTCTCTGACCCCCAGAAAATCGATGAACTGTTCGATAGCTATAGGTCGCGATTTAAAGATTGAATGGGATCACTTCCACAAAGTTAAAACCTTCTTCCCTCGGACGGACTCTGCGCTTAATTAAAAAATTTAGTGATTTTGGATACAATTCCCGGCTCAACAGTCGATCGAACTCCTCAATTTTCGATGGGGATCTAAAATTCACCTAAAGTTCGACGCCCTTTCGCAAAACCCTCCCTAAGATAGAAGTTAGGGGACGATCGGTCTAATAGCCGATTCAGGAGCAAGTGTCAAGCACTCCATCGAACCCAAATCCAGAGCCGCAAGACAGGGAGGTTATCGAAATCATGGTACAAGCGCCGACAGGAGAAACCCGCCTGGGCCCGATCGATCAGGTGCAAGCCTTAGACCGCGATTGCACGACTCTATCCCGTCACGTACTCCAGCAACTCCACAGCTTTTCGGCAGATGCTCAGGATCTGAGCGCTTTGATGAATCGCATCGGACTAGCTGCCAAGCTGATCGCGAGGCGGCTCAGCAGAGCCGGGTTAATGGAAGATGCTTTAGGGTTTACAGGGGCTGTGAACGTGCAGGGAGAATCCGTCAAAAAGATGGATATCTATGCCAATGAAGTGTTTATCTCGGTATTCCAGCAAAGCGGACTGGTATGCCGCTTGGCTTCGGAGGAAATGGAAAAACCCTACTACATTCCCGAAAACTGTCCGATCGGACGCTACAGTCTGCTCTACGACCCCATAGACGGTTCTTCCAATCTTGACATCAATCTCAATGTCGGCTCCATATTCAGCATCCGCAAGCAAGAGGGGGACGATGCAGACGGTTCGGCTTCCGACTTGCTGCAACACGGACACAAACAAATAGCGGCCGGCTACGTGCTCTACGGCCCTAGTACCATGCTGGTTTATTCGATCGGTCAGGGCGTTCATTCCTTTACCCTCGATCCCAGTTTGGGCGAGTTTATTCTAGCTAACGAAAACATTAAGGTTCCCGATCGCGGCCCAATTTACAGCGTTAATGAAGGCAACTTCTGGCAGTGGGAGGAATCTTTGAGAGATTACATTCGCTACGTACACCGCAGCGAAGGCTACACCGCCCGGTACGGCGGGGCTTTGGTGGGAGATTTCCACCGGATTTTATTTCAGGGAGGCGTGTTTTTGTACCCGGGAACGGTGAAAAAACCCGAGGGCAAATTGCGTTTGCTCTACGAATCGGCTCCTTTGGCGTTTTTGATGGAGCAAGCCGGCGGGCGCGCCAGTACGGGCATTCAAGACATCTTAGACGTAGTGCCGACCAAACTGCACGAGCGATCGCCCTTGATAGTCGGTAGCAAAGAAAATGTAGCGATGGTCGAGTCTTTTATTCAAGATCGATCGCGCAATCCTAGAAAAATTGAAGAATGAAGTCATTAGTTATTAGTTATTGGTTATTGGTTATTGGTTGTTGGTTATTAGAACCAAAAAATCACAACCAAAAAATCACAACTAACAACTAATAACTAAGCAATGCCCAATGCTTTTAGGCCCGATGCCAAATTCCCAATTCCCAATTATCAAATTGTAGGAGTTAAAGTAATGACAGAAACGACAAAGAATCACCTGTTAGAAATCAAAGAAATTGGCCAAAGTATCTGGATGGACAATTTGACTCGCGATCTGATCGAGTCTGGCGAACTCAAACAGATGATTGAAAGTAGGGGATTGCGCGGGATTACATCTAATCCAGCTATTTTCGAGAAAGCGATCGCGGGTAATGTGATTTACGACGCGGATATCGAAGCGGGCATCCGGGCGGGCAAATCTGTCATGGAGATTTACGAATCTTTGGTATTTGAAGATATCCGCAACGCTTGCGACATCTTCGCCCCGGTTTACGCAGAGTCGAAGGGTTTGGACGGTTACATTAGCATTGAAGTGCCACCGACGATCGCCAACGACACAGAAAGCACGATTAGCGAAGCCATGCGCTATTACAAAACCCTCGGCAAAGAAAACGTGATGATTAAGATACCGGGAACCGCTGAAGGGTTGCCCGCAGTCGAGCGAGTCATCAGCGAAGGGATTAACGTTAACGTGACTTTGCTGTTCTCGGTTGACAGCTACGTCGAAACCTTCTGGGCTTACATTCGCGGTTTGGAAGCGCGGGCGGCTAAAGGTTTGGATATTAGCAATACTGCTTCTGTTGCCAGTTTCTTCTTGAGCCGGATCGACATCAATATCGACGGCAAGATTGACGAGAAACTCAAAAATGTCACAGATATTTCCACAAAAGCTAAACTGGAAGCAGTGAAGGGGAAAATTGCGATCGCCAATGCGAAAGTAGCTTACCAGAAGTATAAAGAGATCGTAGCGAGCGATCGCTGGCAAGCATTAGCAGCCAAAGGAGCGAAAGTCCAGCGATTGCTGTGGGCTTCCACCAGCACCAAAAACCCCAACTACAGCGATGTTATGTACGTCGATGAATTAATCGGCCCCGACACCGTGAACACCTTACCGCCGAACACCGTTGAAGCTTGTTTCGACCACTGCGATGTCGCGCCCCGGATTGAGAACAACGTTGCAGAAGCTTACACGCTGATCGAAAGTCTCAAAGATCCCGACATTGACATCAACTTGGACAAAGTGATGGCAGACTTGCTCCTTGACGGGATTGCAAAATTTGTCGGGCCGTTCCAATCCCTGATGGATTCCTTGCAAGAAAAAGTGCAGAAGTTGTCACCCGTCGCTTAGGCAGATATCTGTATCCTTGAAGGCAGAAGCATTTAGGAGTCGGAATAGATAATTATTTGGGTTCTTAAATGCTGAGTTTTAAATTTTCTCTAGGAATTTTGAGATTAATGCCTCTCAGACTTCCTAGAGAGCAAAATCATCTGCCTCCTCTAGCAGTATGAAGAACCGATTAACTCTCTGACCCAGCAATTAGCAGAAATGACCGCCAACTATTACGGTGTATTAGCACGGTTGACAGCACTAGAAAAAGGAAAGTAAATGGTAACGCTACTTGAAAATCCACTGCGGGTCGGTTTGCGAAAAGAACGAGTGCCGGAACCGCAAATTCTGGTAATCTTCGGAGCTTCTGGGGATCTCACGCAGCGCAAACTGGTACCTGCAATTTATCAGATGAGGCGCGATCGGCGCTTGCCGCCGGAAACTACCGTCGTGGGAGTAGCCCGCCGCCCTTGGAGTCACGATTACTTCCGAGAGCAAATGCGCGAAGGCATTGAAGAATTTGGCGGTGGCATTGGCAATGAAGAATTTTGGCAAGATTTCGCTAAAGGTTTGTACTACTGTCCGGGCGACATTGATAACCCCGAAAGCTATCAAAAACTCAAAGCTTTCTTAGCGGAACTCGACGAAGAAAGGAGAACTCGCGGCAATCACATATTTTATCTCTCGGTTTCCCCGAACTTTTTCCCAGAAGCAATTAGGCAACTGGGCGCGGCTCAAATGCTGGTTGACCCAGTAAAACACCGCTTGGTAATTGAAAAACCCTTCGGCCGCGACTTGAGTTCGGCAAAAGCTCTCAACCGAGTCGTGCAGAAGGTTTGCCAAGAACAGCAAGTTTACCGGATCGACCACTATTTGGGCAAAGAAACGGTTCAGAATTTAATGGTGTTCCGGTTTGCTAACGCGATTTTTGAACCGCTGTGGAATCGGCAATTTGTCGATCACGTACAAATTACGGTGGCAGAAACAGTGGGCGTAGAAGACCGGGCGGGTTACTACGAATCCTCTGGGGCTCTGCGGGATATGCTGCAAAACCACTTGATGCAGATTTTCTGTTTGACGGCGATGGAACCGCCGAATTCCCTGGACGCTGACAGCATCCGCACCGAAAAGATGAAAGTTCTGCAAGCAACTCGCTTGGCAGATTTGAATAACTTGGAGTTCTCAGCGATTCGGGGTCAATATTCCGCAGGTTGGATGAAGGGCAAAGCGGTGCCGGGATATCACGAAGAACCGGGGGTTGCTCCCAACTCGACAACGCCGACTTTTGTGGCGATGAAGTTTATGATTGACAACTGGCGCTGGCAGGGAGTGCCTTTTTACCTGCGAACCGGCAAACGGTTGCCGAAAAAAGTTAGCGAAATTGCGATTCAGTTTCGGGAAGTTCCGCTGCTAATTTTTCAGTCTGCGGCTCAACAAACTACTCCTAACGTTTTGACGATGCGCGTGCATCCGAACGAGGGGATTTCGCTGAGGTTTGAGGCGAAAATGCCGGGGCCGGATTTGCGGACGAGGACGGTGGATATGGATTTCAGTTACGGTTCTTCCTTTGGGGTGACATCTTCGGATGCTTACGATCGACTGTTAATTGACTGTATGCTGGGCGACCAAACTTTGTTTACCCGTTCTGATGAAGTGGAAGAAGCTTGGCGGGTGGTAACGCCAGCGCTGATGGCTTGGGAATCGTCCAACGAACAGGAGTTGGTTCCTAAATACGAAGCGGGTACTTGGGAACCGGCGGAAGCAGAACTGCTAATTAACAGAGACGGCCGCAAGTGGCGCAGACTTTAAGAGTCATTAGTCAGCAGTCATTAGTCCTTAGTTATAGGTCAGCATTAGTATTAGTGATTAGCTAAGAACGGCTAACTAAGAACGGCTAACTAAGAACGGCTAACTAATGACTAAGAACCAATGACTAATGACTAATGACTAATGACTAATGACTAATGACTAATAACTAATAAGAAAGGAGAAAAGATTTATGACCATGACACCGATGAAAGCTCCACCTCTGGTTTCGCTGCAAAGTCCTAAAGATGTGTCGATCGACCAGATAGAGGCAGAACTCAGTCAAATCTGGGAAAGTTACAGAGAATCCGGGTCAAAGGGCGATTTTCCGATCGCTAGTAGGGCAACAACTTTTACTTTTGTAGTCTACGAACCGGAAGAGACTCAGCGGTTATTGGCGGATCTGGGGTTTTACGACGGGCCGGTGGACGGTATTACCGGGCCGATGACGGCATCTAGCATCAGGGCGGCTCAAAAAGCTTACGGGCTGCCGAGAACAGGCAAAGGTAACGCTGAATTGCTGGCGACTTTGCGGGAAGAAGTGGCTCGCAAAAATTCAAAAGGCGAGGAGATGGGATCTAGTGGTTTGGGTTCCGGGGGTTCGGGCGTGGCTGATGCGATTGTGGCTGCCAATCCGTGCCGGATTATTGCTCTGTGCCCGACGGCGGGGGAAGATACGGGGGTGCAGGCTCAAGTGGCTGCTTACTGTCCGGTTCACCAGCGCAGCAGCGGCAATCTGATCTGCTGCGAGTACATTACGCTCCGGGGTACGGAAGCTGCTCTAGAACGGGTGAGCGCGATCGTGACGGCGCTGACGATCGCGGATTTGCCGACGCTGCTGTGGTGGAAAGCGAATCCTGATGCCGATCGAAGTTTGTTCCAGCGGCTGGCGACAACTAGCAGTTCTGTGATAGTTGACTCCAGCAGCTTTACCGAGTCTGAAGCTGAATTGCTGTTGATGCAAAGTCTGATCGAGGAGGGAATTCCGATCGCGGATCTGAATTGGCGCAGGTTGGCCGCGTGGCAGGAGTTGGCTGCTGAGGCTTTTGACGCCCCGGAACGCCGCGCTGCGATTCGGGAAATCGATCGGGTGACGATCGATTACGAACACGGCAATTCTACTCAAGCGCTGATGTATTTGGGCTGGTTGGCGAGCCGGCTTCAGTGGCATCCTGTTGCTTTCAAACAAGAGGAGGGCGATTACCACATCAAGCGAATTAAATTCGCGGGTGCGGACGATCGGGTTGTCGAAGCCGAGTTGGCTGCTATTCCTACTGCTGATTCGGGCGATGTCCCGGGCGATTTGATTGCTCTGCGTTTGAGTTCTACGAACGAAAAGGCTGACTGCGGTACAGTTCTGTGTTCGGAAGTGGGCGGCTGTATGCGGATGGAAACGAAAGGGGGCGCTCAGACCGATCGGTTTAACCAGGTTAGTCCCCTGTTCGATCAGGTGACGGAACAGTTGCTGGGCCAGCACTTGCAGAGTTGGGGCCGAGATGTGCTTTACGAAGAAAGTTTGGCAGTGACGGCTCAAATGCTGAAGTTAGCTAAGCGGTAAAGAGAAGGAAGAATGAAGAAGGAAGAATGAAGAAGGAAGAATGATTGAGTTAATATTCATTGGGGCAGGCAATGTCTGCCCTACTTTTTTAGAAGTTGTGAGTTATACAGCGTATCCCAGGTTTATTAACAGCAGTAGGGACACGGCAGTGCCTTGTCCCTACTGGGTGGGATTGAGCGATCGGCGGGTGTCATTCATCAACGTGGAATCTGCGGTAAGTTATGAGTTTTGAAATGATAATGTTTTTTGACTCAAAACTCTAAATTACTTCCAAAAAGCCACGAAATTACCTCTATACTTCTCCTTCTTCCTTCGCGGTCTTCGCGTCTTCGGGGTTCGTTAAATATGTATTATTTGAGCGGTTCGAGAGCAATCCTCATAACTTTATCACCGATCGGTTTTCAGTATTTTTTGTGAATAATCTAGAACTATGGCTTTAGTAATTGCTGGCGAACGCAGCGGTGCGGGAAAGACTACTGTAACGATCGCCCTTTTAGCTTTTTTAATCCGCCGCGGCTTGAATGTTCAATCTTTTAAGGTTGGCCCCGATTACATTGACCCGATGTTTCATGCTTTTGTCACCGGTCGCCCCTGTCGCAATTTAGACCCGGTATTAACGTCTGAATCTTATGTAAAAAAGTGTTTTTTGGGTCACATTCAAGATGTCGATTATGCCTTAGTTGAAGGGGTAATGGGATTATTTGATGGAGTGAGTCGAAAAACTCAGGAATCAGGAAGGCACGACACGGATTTTGACACGGATACACGGATTAATTATCGAAAAGAAGAAGGCAATTATGATTTTTCCTTTGCTTCTACGGCTCATGTTGCTTATTTGCTGAATTTGCCTGTATTGTTTGTGATAGATTGCAGCAGGCTCTCTGGTTCTGTGGCTGCGATCGCCCACGGTTTTCGCTCTTTTAACCCTGACCTTAAATTCGCCGGTCTGGTGCTGAATCGGGTGGCGAGCGATCGACATTTGGAACTGCTTCAAGATGCTCTCAAACCGCTCAATTTACCGATTTTGGGGGTTTTGCGTAGGGATGAGGCTGTTAGTATTCCCGATCGACATTTGGGGCTGATTCCGGCTGAGGAGTTGCCGAATCTTCATGCTGCGATCGATAAATTGGCGGATTTGGCTGCTGTTAGTTTTGACTGGGAGCAACTTTTGCCTTTGTTGGCTGCAACTCGAAATGGGGGGGGTGAGGGGTCAGAGCAACTTTTAGGTAGGCACAGTCTCCCTTCGGGAATTGTAACTCAAAAAAATGATGTTGTCAACTGTTTGGAGGGGAAATTTGGAGTGAGGATTGCAGTTGCGCGCGATCGGGCTTTTAATTTTTACTATCAGGACAATCTTGATTTGTTGGAAGAGTTGGGTGCCCAGTTGGTATTTTGGAGCCCGCTTGATGATGCTGTTTTTCCTGACAATGTGCAGGGGTTGTATTTTGGTGGTGGTTTTCCCGAAGTGTTTGCTCAAAAATTGAGCGGTAATGTTTTAATTCGGGATGCGGTAAGAAGTGCGATTTTTTCGGGAATGCCGACTTATGCGGAGTGCGGCGGTTTGATGTATTTGTGCGATTCTATTGTAGACTTCGATGGCAATTCTTGGCAAGGGGTGGGTGTGTTGGAAACTGCTGCGGCGATGGGGAAGCGTTTGACGCTGGGATACCGAGAAGCTGTGGCGGTGAGGGATAGTTCGGTGTTAACTGCTCTTGATGAGGTTTGGGGACATGAGTTTCATCGATCGCATTTAACTGTGGAACCGACTAATCCAGTTTACCACAGTTGGAGGTACGGGAAGCGAGGGGAGGTTCAGGCGGTTGCTGAAGGTTGGGGAGTTTGTCAGGTACACGCTTCTTATTTGCATTTGCATTGGGGTGCTCGGCCTGATATTCCGGCTCGTTTTTTGCAGCAGTGCACTGATTTTGATTGTAAGGGTGTTTTGGGCGATCGAGAAAGCGAACTAGATTTTTTTATTTAATTAACCGCAGAGGACACAGAGGACACAGAGAAGAGAAGAGAAGAGAGCAGTGTGCTGATTTTGATTGTAAGGGTGTTTTGGGCGATCGAGAAAGCGAACTAGATTTTTTTATTTAATTAACCGCAGAGGAC
>NZ_JAUBRJ010000017.1:0-93229 GCF_036701805.1 Microcoleus sp. N3A4 | reverse complement strand
ACAGAGGGCACAGAGAAGAGAAGAGAGAGGATTTACTGTATTAGAATGTTTTTGATGGAAAGCAGGGAGGGGATGTTGCGATTTATGAGTGAATCAATTTCGACTAAGCAGTTGTCCGCAAAATGGGTGACACCAAAGAATTTTCAGAGTTACGGTCAAGTTATCTTTGCTGCTGTTGATGGCAAGTCTTTCAATGCTGAGGACGCTGAGTTAAATTTGCAAAATGGTGTTCCTAGATTTTACATTATGCGGCTGCACAATAAAGGTCGCAAGTTTGGCAAAATTACGCGGCACGTTGAATGTACTCAGTGTTTGGGTTCTTTGGAGGGGAAGGATTGGTTGATGGCGGTTGCGCCTCATGGGGATAGCGATAAACCGAGTTTAGATGATATTGCTGCTTTTCGGATTCCGGGCAATTGTTTTATTAAGTTAGATGTGGGGACTTGGCACGCTGGGCCGTATATTGATGCGGATTTTGTTGATTTTTACAATCTGGAATTGAGCGATACTAATTTGGTTGACCATTTTACCTTTGATTTTGTGAAAAATCACAATCTGGAGTTTGAGATTGTCTGATGTTGGCGATTTGTAGTTGCGCTTTCTTTTTGGTGATTATGGTTATAGGTGGGTTTTTTGAGTAAGATTTTTTAACCGCAGAGGCCGCAGAGGACGCAGAGGAGGAGAAGGAGGGGGTTCGCAAGTGATTGGAGAAGTCTTTTGGTCTCACTAGGCTGAATCGCAATTAGGAAAGATAAAGTTTACCATTGTTAAAATAGGTGCAATTGTCATGCCTGAGCAAAAGTATAGCATGGTTCTGCGCGAATGTCGGTTGTTAAGTGCGATCGACAGTCAAACAGTGGATATCGCCATTGATGGGGACAAAATAGCCACCGTATCGCCGCAGATTCCCGAATTGGGAGAATCCGAAATCGACATTCAAGGAAAATTAGTCAGTCCCCCGTTTGTTGAGTCGCACATTCATCTCGATTCTGCTTTGACTGCGGGGGAACCGCGATGGAATCAAAGCGGCACTTTGTTCGAGGGAATTCAAATCTGGGGGGAACGAAAGCAAAGTTTAACTCTGGATGATGTCAAAAAACGGGCTGTTGAAACTTTAAGGCTGCAAGCGTCTCAAGGGATTTTGTTTGTCAGGAGTCACGCTGATGTTAGCGAACCGACGCTGACTGCTTTGCAAGGACTTTTGGAAGTTCGAGAACAAGTGAAAGATTGGATGACTCTGCAAGTTGTGGCTTTTCCTCAAGACGGGATTTACGGAAGTCCAGAAAATGACAAACTTTTAGAGAAATCTCTGGATATGGGTGCGGATGCTGTGGGCGGGATTCCGCATTATGAGTTGACGCGGGAAGATGGGGTGAAGTCGGTTGAGCGAATTTTTGAACTTGCTGAAAAATACAATAGATTAATAGATGTTCACTGCGATGAAATCGATGATGAACAGTCGAGATTTTTGGAGGTAGTAGCAGCTTGTGCGATTAGAAGCGGGGCTGGTTCGCGGGTAACGGCTAGCCACACGACGGCTTTCGGTTCTTACAACAATGCTTATGCTTTTAAGCTGATGGGAAGTTTGGCAAAATCGGGAATTAATTTTATTGCAAATCCTTTAATTAATATCACCCTGCAAGGCCGCGCTGATACTTATCCCAAACGCCGTGGGGTGACGCGAGTTAAGGAGTTGTGGCAGCAGGGATTGAATGTGAGTTTGGGTCACGATTGCGTGCAAGATCCTTGGTATAGTTTAGGTACGGGAAATATGTTGGATGTCGCTCATATGGCGGTTCATGTTTGTCAGATGACGGGAATGGCTGAGATTGCAGCTTGTTTTAATATGGTGACTGTCAACGGTGCTAAAACTCTCTATCTGGGAGATGAGAATTATGGGATAGAGGCGGGGAAACCTGCAAATTTGATTGTGTTGGATGCTGAGGATTGTTATGATGCAATTAGGAGGCGCGCTGCGGTTCGGTATGTGATTTCGCGGGGAAAGTTGCTGGCGGAAACTGCACCTGCTAAAATGAGTTTTTATTCGGTTTGACAAACAATATTTTAATCTGTTAAATTGTGAATCAAGGTGCTATTCCCGATGAGAGTCCGATAAATTTGCAGGAGCAACTGCTACTGCAAGATGCTAAGGCTGGTAATTGTAGAGCAATTCAGGGCGGGCCTGACGATATACTAGGGGATGTTTCCAGATTGGTTGCCCTCTATGGAGGTAATCCCGAAGACTGGTACAAAATAACTAGCATTCAGGCTTTTACAATTAATGGAGCTTCCGTACAAATACACTGGTTTGAAAATGCAAAAATTTTCCAACAAGTTGAATTAAAGTTTAAACGACAATATCCTAAAATAGCACCTAAGAATTTATAGGTAGACAAGTTATGATTGTTCGCTGTATTGCTAATACTGGGGAAGTTCTACCGGAAAATTATATCGATCCGGCAAGAGGTTATACTAAAAAGATTGAATTGCCGTTGACTGTTGGCAAGGAATATGTTGTTTATGCCATCCGCTCGTGGCAGGGAATAGTTTGGTACTATATTTGTGACGATCATTACAGCTATTATCCCATACAGACTCCGGCACCGCTGTTTGAAGTAGTTGATAACCGAGTTTCTAAGTATTGGCAGTTTATGCTTGACCCGAATGGGGTGTTAAGGTTTGCTTTTGAACAGTGGTTTACTGACCCTTGTTTTTATGATAAGCTGACGGATCAAGAAGAGGCGGAGGTTGAGATTTTTGAGAAGGTCAAGGAATTGATGGATGCTGAGGATTTTACTTTGCCTCCGCTGGATGTTGCAGTTGAGAAGTTGCGGGAAACTGTCAGTGTTTGAGTTGGGGAATAGCGAAGGTCTATTGAGTTTTTTCGCCTTGACTAAAATACCGTTTTGACAAATAACATCTGAAACTGTTAAACTATGAATCAAGGTGCTATTTCAGATGAGGAACCGAGAAACTTACCGGAGCAACTGCTGCTGCAAGATGCTAAGGCTGGTAATTGCATAGTAATTCATTGCGGTACAGATAGATTGTTGGGGGATGCACCGAGACTTATTGATGTTTATGGCGGGAATTCTGAAGATTGGGATAAAATGACAAGTATTGAGGCTTTTGAAATTAATGGAGCTTCCGTACAATTTCATTGGTTTCGGAACAGTCAGACTCTTCAAAATGTGGAGTTTAAGTTCAAGCGACAGTATCCCAAAACAGCCCCTAAAAATCTGTAGGTAATCAAGTTATGAAAATTCGTTGTATTGCTAAGACTGGTGAATCTCTTCCTGAAGAATATATAGATCCGCCACGCGGTTACACTAGAAACGTTGAGTTACCGCTAACTATAGGCAAGGAATATGTTGTTTATGCTATCCGAGAATGGAAAGGGACTATTTGGTACTACATCTGCAATGATAATTATAGCTATTATCCCATCCATAATCCGGCGCCGATGTTTGAAGTGGTTGACAGCAGAATTTCTAAGTATTGGCGGTTTGAACTTTCGCCCAATGGATTGTTAATGATAGTGTTTGAACAGTGGTTTACTGACCCTTATTTTTATGATAAGCTGACAGACCAAGAAGAGGCGGAAGTTGAGATTTTTGAGAAGGTTAAGGAATTAATGGATGCTGAGGATTTTACTTTGCCTCCGCTTGATGTGGCAGTTGAGAAGTTGCGGGAAACTGTCAGTGTTTGAGTGGGAAAAGTGCGATCGCAAATTGTGTCTCTACCACCTTGACTCAGATCGCTTAAAATGGTATAAAAGAGTAAGTGGCAGAATTTTGTTGAAAAAATGAAAGAAGACTTTGAAATAAAAAAATATGATCTACTAGACGGCGAGGATGATGTTTTGTTATTGGATAAGGCTACTTTTACGGTGCGGAGGTTTAAAGAGCTAGTCGCTAGGAAGTTTGATTATATACTACTTTCTATCGAGGGAGCAGAAAACGAATCTCGCAAAAAATCAATATATTATTGGATGCAATCTCTGTCGCTCAACGAAGAAACAACAATTCCTGCAGGCGATATAAACTGGAGTTCCCCTCAAGAAGGAATCGATTGTAAAATTCTCAAGATTGGTGCCAAAGGTTGGCAAGAAGGAAAGCTTAAAATAGAAGTTAATAAAAATTTAAAGTCTGGTAAAACACAGACATCTATAAAGTTTTGTCCTGATGAACCACTAGAGCCAAAATCTCCTTTAGATGATATCAGACAATCTGAGGAATACAAAAAACTGAGCAATAATAACTGACAGCCCGATCGCGATTACAATACAATAGTCGATGCACCTATATCTGAATCTTAGATTTTCAACCGCAGATGAGGGCAGATGTACGCGGATAAACGCTGATGTTGTTTGGGATGGACTAATGACAAATATAGAAGAATATGTCGATCGCACCGCCGAACTGATAAACTTACCCCTAAACCCGGAACATCGGCCGGGTGTTGTGGTAAACTTCGAGAGAATAGCTGCGATCGCCCGACTCGTTACTGAGTTTCCTTTACCCCACGAAATCGAAGCTGCGCCAGTGTTTGAACCCTGATTTTTAACCGCAGATGAACGCAGATGAACGTAAATTTTTAGCACAAGCGGATGCAGTCGCCACAGCATCGGCGGTTAAAAGTGGTAAAATTACAGCGACAGCGGTTGTGACTGCGGCATTAGAACGAATTGCCGATCGAGATAACGTCCTCAATTGCTTTACTGCAATCACCGCCTCAAGCGCACTCGCAGCAGCCGAAAACATAGATAATTCGATCGCAAATAACCAAAACCCAGGCCCTTTAGCAGGCGTTCCCTTCGCAGTCAAAAACCTGTTCGACATCGCCGGAATTACTACTCTAGCTGGGTCAAAAATCAACGCTGGCAATCCTCCGGCTACCCAGGACGCGGCCGTGGTCGCCAGACTAAAACAAGCCGGGGCTGTGCTCGTGGGTACGCTCAACATGGACGAGTACGCCTACGGTTTCGTCACCGAAAACAGCCACTACGGGCCCACGCGCAATCCCCGCGATACTGCGCGCATCGCCGGCGGTTCCAGCGGCGGTTCCGCAGCAGCAGTCGCCGCCGGTTTTGTACCCATCACTCTCGGTTCCGATACTAACGGTTCCATCCGCGTACCGGCTGCTTTGTGCGGTGTCTTTGGGTTCAAGCCTACTTACGGCCGTTTGTCCAGGGCTGGCGCTTATTTATTTTCGGGTAGTTTGGATTGTGTGGGGCCGTTTGGGCGATCGATCAGAGATATGGCGCTGCTGTACGATATCCTGCAAGGCCCTGATTCTCGTGACCCCGTTTGCACTCAACGCCCGCCAGAACTTTGTTCGCCGCAGTTAAATCAAGGCATCGAAGGATTGCGAATTGCTGTTGCTGACGGGTATTTCGCCACAGGGGCCGAACCGGAAGCATTGGATGCTGTAGAAATAGTTGCTAAAGCCTTGACAAATGTATTGGAATGTGGTATATGTACAGAAAAAACAACAAACCCCCCAAAAATAGGGGGGCTTGCGACTGTCAGCATACCGGAATCCGATCGCGCCCGGGCTGCGGCATTTATCATTACCGCTTGCGAAGGCGGAAACTTGCATTTAGACAATTTGCGATCGCGCCCTCAAGACTTCGATCCTGCCACGCGCGATCGCTTTTTAGCGGGAACCCTGATCCCTGCGACTTGGTACTTGCAAGCCCAGAGATTCAGACAGTGGTACCGCGATCGAATTCGCGAAATATTCCAACAAACAGACATCATCCTCGCACCCGCCACCCCGATAGCAGCCCCTGAAATTGGCGTCGAGAAAATGGTAATAGCCGGACAAGAAATCTTAGTGCGTCCCAATCTCGGACTGTTCACCCAACCCCTATCATTTATTGGCTTGCCCGTTCTTTGCGTGCCCGTACAGCGGCCCGGCGCTTTGCCCTTGGGGGTACAAATTATTGGTGCTCCCTACAGCGAAGCGGTGATTCTCCGAGTCGCTGCGGTACTAGAATCGCAAGGCATTATATCTGCCGAATCAATTTAGTGCTAATAATTCTAGGGTTTGTTGTTGCGGTGAAAGCGTCTCTTAGTGCGTCTGGCAATAGCTTTGCGCTTCTGCTTTTCGAGGGGGGTTTCAAAGTGGCGGTGTTTTCTCATGTCGGGAAAAATTCCCGCTTTGGAAACTTGTCGCTTAAACCGTCGTAGGGCTGACTCAATCCCTTCATTTTCGCCTATTACAACTTGGGTCATTATTTCTCCTTAGTGTTTGTCAGATCAAGTTTTATCATATCAAGGTTTTTGACCGCGCGACCTGTTGGAGGTCGGGCGATCGACCAAAACCCAAAAATCATACCAGAAAATTGGTTCGTAGTGATGAATGCAAGTCCTGCTTTTTTGCGGACTGAAGTCCTCATTGACTACTGTCAACTGACTACTGACTACTGACTACTGACTACTGACCAACTGATTTTCCTGCCGCAGGTAAGCTTGAATAAACTGGTCTAATTCGCCGTTCATCACATCTGCGATGGCGGTTGTTTCCACGCCAGTACGCAAATCCTTGACCATTTGATAGGGGTGAAAAACATAATTGCGAATTTGCTGGCCCCAAGCCGCCTCCACCATGTCGCCGCGAATCTCGGCAATTTCCGAAGCCCGCTGTTCCTTAGCAACCACCAACAGCCTAGCCTTGAGTAATGCCAGAGCTTTTTCCTTATTTTGCAACTGACTGCGTTCTTCAGTACAGCGGACGGCCAAACCAGTAGGAATGTGAACGATGCGTACAGCAGTTTCTACCTTGTTAACGTTTTGCCCGCCCTTGCCGCCAGCGCGGGAAGTCGTGATTTCCAAATCTTTTTCTGGAATGTCCAACTTGACGGATCGATCGAGAACGGGCATCACTTCGACGCCCGCAAAACTGGTTTGACGCTTGTCGTTAGCATTAAAAGGCGAAATTCTGACCAAGCGGTGAGTGCCTTTTTCCGATCGCATATAACCGTAAGCGTAGCGGCCGACAATTTCCAAAGAAGCCGATTTAACACCTGCTTCCTCTCCCTCGGAAATTTCCATTAAATGTACTTTGTAACCTTGACTTTCCCCCCAGCGGGTGTACATCCGCAGCAGCATTTCAGCCCAATCTTGAGCATCTGTGCCGCCGGCCCCGGCGTTAATCGTCAAAACGGCGCCGCCTTCGTCGTAGGGCCCCGATAGTAATTGTTGCAGTTCCCACTGGTCGAGTTCGCGGGTTAACTGAGAAAGACTCGATGAGGCTTCTTGGAACAGGGACTCGTCGGCTTCTAACTCCAGCAGTTCTAAAATAGCTTTAGCATCTTCCAAGCTCGTTTGCCAGCCGCGGTATTGGTCTAAATGAGATTTGAAGTCATTAAGTTCTTGGAGGGTTTCTTGAGCTCGATCTTGGTCGTCCCAAAATGCTGGTTGGGCGCAGATTTGCTCTAAGTCTTGAATTTTGGCTGTAAGTGCAGGGATGTCAAAGATAGTCCTGGGTTGTACCCAGTCGATCGGACAAAGTTTCGATATTGTGTTTGATGTCTAGAACTTCCACTGTTACTTTTCCTAGTTGTGGGGTATTATGTTAATTTTAGCTTTCTGCTGACTTGTTGTTGCACAAATACTAAGAAAGATTTTTTTACCGCAGATGAACGCGGATGAATGCAGATTTGAGTGGAAACTGTCAAGGCAATAAAAAACCGAGGCTCGATCGAGCCTCGGTTTTTTTAAGCTAAAGTTTCAATTAATCGCGACCGTTGAGAGCAATCAGCAGGCGCAGAATAAAGATGAACAAGTTGATGTAGGTCAAGTACATCGACAGAGCGGCGGGCAAATACTGGTCGTCGCGGTAGCTGCGGGGTAATATGTAAAAATCGACGATCGCAGCGCCGGCGAACAGAAATACGCCGATGCCGGAAATGCCAATTTCCAACCAAGTTGGGGTGTAGATGCCAAATAGTGAGAGCAGAAACTGACCGCCAACGACGACTAACAAAGCAATGACACCTAAACTGATAGTTTTGGTGAGGGCCATGCCGTCTTGTTCGGAAAGGTTGGAGCCAATTTGGCGGGCGGCGATAAAGGTAATGCCGCAGCCGAGGGCTGCAAAACCGATCCCGGAGATGCCGACGCCTTGGGTTCTGAGGGCTGTAAATACCAATCCGCTGAGGGTGTAGCCGGAAAGCAGGCTGTAGGTTGCCAGCAGGGGCAAAGCGGTATTTTTGTTGCCTTGTTCGGCGGCACCGCGGGCGACGAAGAACAGAATTAATTCTACGACGATCGCGGCGATGAAGGTGGGAAAGAAGATCCCGGGATAGTTGCGGATCACTCCGAGGCCGCCGTAGGCGCCTACCGCAGTTAAGACGAGTCCGCCGCCGACAAAGGGGAGAGCGTTGGCGATGACGTTGGGGCCTACTAGCGCTTGGTTTTTGGCCTCGCGCACGGCTTCGCGGAAATTGCTAGTGTTACTCACGAGGATTTACCTAATTTTGGCTGAGAATTGCTATCTATATTTTGACAGCTTTACAGTCTGTTGACAAAACCTGAAAGAGTTTAAAGATTTGATAAAGAACGGGGGTGAAATCACTCCAAAGCAGGAAGCGATTGTTTATAATCGACTGCGTACAAGTCTGTGCCGTGTAGCTGTTGTCTCGGGACGATCGCCTTTTTGCACCATTACACATCGCGGCAAAGCTATAATTAAAATTATAGGGCAGGCGCTATCTGCGGCGAGGGGCAAACTTAAAGTCGATCGAATCGCAGATAAGTGAGCTCAATCAATTTTGGATTTGGGATTTACGATTTGGGACTGAGGACTCTATGCTAGAGGTAGGGGCCGCAGTTAATTTTAGGTTTTTGATTTGCGACTTAGTTGAAACTAGGGACAGGAAACTGCAATCATCTAAAATCTAAAATCGGTTTGGTTAGTTGCTAAGGTAGCTCAGACAGGGAATGCCCAAAAAATTAACGATCGAGAGATCGAGTTCGATCGACAAAATGCTAAATAGGTAATGTCCAATGCCCACCTTTTTTGGTAGCAAATTATTGCCACCTGCCGCCGGAATTTTATTGGCTGCTGCTGTCGTTATTTCCGGCGGCCAAGCTGCCGTTGCAGCTAATGTCCGAGCCGTTTCTACCGCTGCTTCATGGCAGGGTTCAGACTATTTGCTGCTGGCTGATATCGGTCAACTCCGCCAAGGTACAACTTCTCCAAGCCCGAGCCCGGGAACGGTAAGCCCGGTGACTCGACCAGTGAAAATTCCCGAGCCTTCGACGGTGGTAGGTTTGGGTTTAGTTGCGGGTTCGCTGGCTGTGAGTCGCCGGAGAGCGAGAGTTAAAAATTAAACTTTTGGCCAAAAGTCTAATTTTTGGATTTTTAACCGCAGATAAATGCGGATAAACGCAGATAAATGCGGGTAAGCTGTTGAACATTTAAAACAGATTGTATGGTGCCGGGCGTCCGAAGTGTTTCCCGTTTAAGCGGAGCGTGTTCGCGCGCGGATGACGCACCCGGAACAGCCTAGTTAGTGGTTTAAATGCACAACAGCTTATCAGGATTTTAGCCGATCGCGTCGCGCAGAGCATTTTTAGTCATAGCTGCGATCGACTGTTCGGTAGCTTTCGGCAAGTGATAGTATTTCCCCCCAGAAGTCTTGGCCAACTCCTTCGCAAAGCCAGTAGAAATAAACTTGCTCTCGGTATCAATCACCAGCAACTGCATTCCCAACCCGCGAATTTTGGCAGCAATTTCTAACAATTCAGCTTTAATATCTGGCTTTTCTCCATCTACAATCGGTTCCCCCAAAGAACGAGCCAAAGGAATATTCCCCCGCCCGTCAGTAATTGCGACAATCGCAACTTGACCGATATCTCCAGACTGCCGCGCGTTGACTCCGACGCGCACGGCTTGCGTCAAACCGTGAGCCAGGGGGGAACCCCCGCCGCAGGGGAGTCTTTCCAAACGCTTGCGGGCCAAGGCTATCGAGCGAGTCGGCGGTAGCAGCACTTCTGCTTGTTCTCCGCGAAAGGGAATCAGAGCAACTTGGTCGCGGCTTTGATAAGCTTCTGTCAGTAGCTGCATGACTGCACCTTTTGCCGACTGCATCCGGTTGAGGGCCATCGAACCGGAGGCATCGACGACAAATACGACTAAAGCTCCAGCTTTTCTGGCCAAGCGCTTCGCCCGAATGTCTCCCTGTTCCACAAATACGCGGCGCTCAACCCCCCCTTGCCCCCCCTTGCTAAGGGGGGGTTGACTCGCCTCTTGCCCCCCCTTGCTAAGGGGGGGTTGGGGGGGTTGAGAGTTCCTGTCGCGGCGGGCTTTTTGGTAGGGTGCGGCGGCTCTGAGGGTAGCGTCAACGGCGATGCGGCGGACGGGGCCTTTGGGCAATACTGGCTTGACGTAACGGCCTCTATCTTCGGAGAAAATGGTGCTGCGGCTTCCCGATTTGCCTTGGCGGTTGGCATTTTGGGCGAAGAAAAGCACGCTGGGGTCGAGAATTACGCCTTCGGGGTCGAACAGAAATTCTTCGGGAATGTTAGTTTCTTCTTGTTCTTCTGGAGGTTCGTCTTCTTTGTCTTCGTCTTCGTCTTCGTCTTCTTCCTCTTCTTGTTCTTGTTCGTTTTGGGGAGGCGGTGGCGGGGGAGGAGGAGGCGGGTTTTCGTCTGGGGGAGATTGGATGATGGTGGCGCGGGGTACGATGACTAATTCTACGGCGCGGCGAAGGTCTTCGGCATTAACTTCTGTGCGTCCCTCGATGGCGGCGCAGGCTTTGGCGACGCGGACTGCGAATATTTCGGCGCGGTGTCCTTGAACTGCGCCGCGGATGGCTTCTTCTACTAGGTAGGCAATTTGTTCGTGTTTAATGCTGACATCTTTGAGCCATTCTCTGGCTAGGATGATTTGGGTTTTGAGGTTGTCGGTGTCTTCGGCGTATTGATTCAAAAATTCTTGGGGGGAGCTGGAGTAGGATAAAGCTTGTTCTACTGCATAGACTCTTTCTTCTAGTTCGAGTGCTGCGTCGGCTGAAAGTACGATCGCGATGCGATCGAGCAAATGTTCTCTGAGCGGCCCTTCTTCGGGGTTGTAGGTGGCAATAAATAGAGGTTTGCAGGGGTGTTGAAAGCTGATACCTTCGCGCTCTATTTGGTTGCGCCCTTCGGTTAATACTGTTAGCAATTGGTTGGAAATGTTGTCATCGAGGAGGTTGATTTCGTCTACATAAAGTACGCCTCGATTTGCTTGGGCTAATAGTCCTGGTTGAAATACGGTTTGACCGAATTTTACTGATTGTTCGACATCGACTGAACCTAAGAGTCTGTCTTCAGTGACACCCAAGGGAATTTGGATGAAGGGTGTGGGAATAATTTCAGTATTTGGGGAATTAGTATCGGTGGTGCGGGCCTCTTGCCCGCTTTCTTCTAATAAAGAAGATGCCTGTTCGGCAATATTTTCATCAGGTTCGGCGTTGCAAAAAGAGTCTTTGATAATTTCAATTGGTGGCAGTAAGGAGTGCAAGGCACGGGCCATGACTGATTTGGCGGTGCCGCGGCGGCCTGCGATCGCCACTCCTCCCAATCCGGGATCGACTGCTGCTAAAAGCAGGGCTAGTTTGATTGCTTCTTGTCCAACAACGGCTGTTAGGGGAAAGGCTGTCACGGTAGGGGTTGCGTAGAGGGCGGACATCGAAATAATCTTCTGTTAAAGAGGCTTTGATATACTTATCATACTACCAGTAGGATGCGATCGCGTTTCTGAACAATAAATTGTTTTTGGTACAGTACGATTTAGTATTATAAAGCTCTCCGCGAGCAAAAATTTTAAAATTTGTATAGTATCGGGCTGGCATCTTGTCACAACATCAAATTAGAAAATAGCAGAATAGGGTCGTTTAATAAATAAATAAGCTGTGAAACCCTTAGTAACAATAAGTCTGTTATAGCAATCCTCGCATCAGCCGCCTCTCTCGAGCGAGACCAGAATCCTTGCAGTGCGAGCCAGAAAGCTCGCGTATAATGCAAGCAAATCATTGAGGATTGCTATAGTAGCAATTGCTATCATCGCTTTTTTTATGGCGCGATTCCCAGGACACAGAAGGAATAGATAGAAACTTGTTGCAAGCGGTCAAAGGAAACAAAGCTTGAGCCAAACGACTGCTGAATCATGCTAGAGAAAGGTATCCAGGAAAGTCTGAGAGATGGTAGGCCCAAAATGTGATTTATGACTTAGAGCGCGACGGGATAGCTAGAGGGGGAAGCGGTTCGAGTTACAGGCTCGATCGAAGAGAACTTCGAGAGAACTTTTTCCTGACAGGTGCTTTTATCTGGTTAGTTAGTTCGAGATCGTCTCTTGTAGATGGCTTGTTTAGAAGATAGCAGGCGGGTGTTTGCTCGTATTTCAAAGTAGCTGCGGTGCAATAGCGACAGTATGATAACTGAAGTAATTGCGGATTTATGGGTTAAGAGTTATTGTGAGTTGTGAATTAGGATCTGCGATTTATAACTCACAATTTTTAACTTTTAAATTACTTGTTGCAAAATTTTAATTTCTAGGGGTAAAATGACTGTAAAAGTTGAGCCGACTCCTATTTCTGATACTAGCTCTATTTTGCCTTGCAGCAGCGTGACGAGCCGCGATACTATGGCTAATCCCAGGCCGGTGCTGTCGGGGGGAAAGTGGTGTTTGCCGGCTTCTCCTGCTTGAAAGAAGGGGTCAAAGATGCGGTTTGTATCTTTGGGGGCGATGCCAATGCCGGTATCTGTAATTGCGATCGCCCAATAGGCTTCTCCAGCACGGCGGCAATTTAATTCAATGCTACCAGATTCTGTATAGCGAATGGCATTGCTCAGCAGGTTAGTCACAATTTGTTGCAGCCGCTGTCCGTCGGCGATTACTTGTGTTGGGGCGCAGTCGCTCGTAACAGCGAGCTTTAGTCCTTTAGCATCAGCCAATGGCTGCATCATTTCTACTACGGTGTTAATTACAGATTGTACATGAGTTGACCGCAGGTTAAGTTTAATTTTTCCGGCGTCGGCGCGAGAAAGCTCTAGTGTGTCGTTAATCAGGCGCAGCAACTGTCTGCCGTTACGCAATACTCGCTCGATATGTTCGATGCCGGGGAGGGTATCTTTGATTTCAGATTGCCATTTTTCTTGGCGCAAAAACAGTTCGGAATAACCGATAATTGAGTTGAGGGGAGTTTTGAGTTCGTGAGCTAAATGGTAGACGTTTTCTTGATTGACGCTGACGAGGCGATGGAGTTCTTGATTGGTGAGTTTTAACTGAGTTTGGATTTGTTGAAGTTCCCGCAGCCTCTGAGCGACGTAGCTATTGAAACACTGGGCAATTGCTTCGTCTACTACGGCATCTATGAGCCGAAAAGCTCTGAATACCTCGGCGGTGGTTCCTGCTAGCAATTCTGCTTCTAAGTGGGAGAATATTACTTGACGCAATAAATGGTATTCCCGGGCTACTTCTGCGGCGTCGTAGCCTTGTTCGGCTCTGAGAAATCCGTGATCTAAACTGGCTTCAATTATTAGTTTTATTTCGCTGTTTTGATATTGGGAAAGCACTGTGGCCATCGCCGCCAGCAGGTGAGGTATGTGATTTTCGATTGCTGAGTACGGTAAGGCCTCAGCACTTTCAATGTTCCGATCCTGACGAACTGCTTCAATCCAGTTTTTGAGGATAGTATCGGTTTTGTCGGCTAGCACTTGGCTGTAGTCCATGATGTCTGCGTGGGGGTTGAGTTTGGCAGATATTGCCCATGCTTAATTGTAGTTGAGCGATCGCCCGATCGCCATACCAAACTTCGGGCGATCGCGACCCTGCCAAAAGAAGTAGTTTTGAGGTGATTTTTTCCCGTGCCGGATCTGTCTCGATGAGTCGATCCCAGCTTGTTGCTGCCAAAACCAGCACTTAAACTTATTGACAAAATAGCCATAAAGTAGTATGATATGACACCGAAAGTTTTTAATTTTTAAGTTTTAATATTGTCAGGGGACTAAATGTAAAACGTGCAAGCTGCGATCGCACAGGCAACATTTACTTGGCAACTCAAGCGGATTTTTTGTTTAAAATTGATCGAGTTCTAAGGGAAAAGTGACAGTGAAGGAGGAGCCAACTCCTACTTCAGAAACTAATTCGATTTTACCTTGCAAGAGGTTGACTAATCGAGCGACAATTGCTAGCCCTAAGCCGGTACTGTCAGGAATGCAAGAACCCAGGGAGTTGTCGGCTCGAAAATAAGGCATAAAAATCCGCTCGCAGTCTTCTGAAGCAATGCCAATTCCTGTATCGGTGATGGAAATACTCCAATATTTGTCTGACAATAATTCGGTTTTTATGATAATAGTACCAGCTTGGGTGTAGCGAATGGCGTTGCTCGCCAAGTTGGTGATAATTTGCTGCAAGCGCAAGTAATCTGTCATAACTCGATCGAGAACCGGATCGCACTCAACGGCGATCTCTAAATTTTTTGCTTTAGCCAAAGGCTCGATGATTTCAACAACATTGCCGATCGCCGATCGCACATTTGTCGCAATTAGCTGCAATTTTATGCGTCCCGCGTCGTACCGCGAGATTTCGAGAGTATCGTTAATTAATCTAAGCAACCGTCTGCCGTTGCTGAGGACTTTATCAATATGTGCCAAATTAGGAGCAGAATCTTTAACTCTAGGATTGTTTGTTTGGCGCAAAAACAATTCTGAGTAACCAATAATAGAATTGAGGGGGGTTTTCAATTCGTGAGCTAAGTGAGATAGATTTTCTTGACTGGTGCGAAGTAAGCGAGTCAGCTCTTGATTTGTAAGCTGCAATTGGTTTTGCAAATCCTGTAGTCCTTGCAATCTTTCCTGAGTATAGGTTTTGAAACAGTCAGCAATTACTTCGTCGAGGGCATTGTCAATTAAGCGGTAAGCTCGGCTTACTTCAGCGGCTGAGCTTTTTAGCAAGTCTGGATCTAAAGCCTCGAAAATTACCCTCCGCAGCAAGCGGTATTCCCGCGCAATTTCTTCGGCTTCGTAGCCTTGTTTTGCCCTGAGAGTCCCGTGGTCTAAACTTTGTTCTATGAGTGTCCGAATGTCGCTTTCTTCTGATTGGGACAGCATAGTTACGATCGCTTGCAGTACGATGGGAAGGCTGTCGCGCACGGAAGTGTAGGTGAGTTGCTTGGCGCTTTCGATTTGCTCGTCGGAGCGAACAGCTTCGATCCAGTTTTGGATAATTATGTCAATTTTATCTTGTAGCGCTTGGCTAAAATCAATCATGGCTCTTAGATATAAATCAAGTGAGCGATCGCACTTTATATAGCGGTTCTCAAGCGTGGTGAGGTATGCCCTATGCCCTATGCCCTATGCCCTATGCCCTATGCCCTATGCCCTATGCCCAGTCGTACCTCATCTTTCTGAGAAAGGCTATATCTCTAGGTTAGTTTAATAATTAACTTTTTGAATTTTCTCTCAACTTTTTAGCTTCGCCGAGCGCAAATAGCTACTCCTAAAGACGTATTGACAAAGTTATACTGTCGTGCTATTTTAATATAAATTGGCTTAAAAAGTCAAGCCTAATCCAACACTGCGCGATCGAACCAAGCGTGTGGCTGGAGCGGAGGAACCAATTTTCGGGGCGAATCTCTACAGAATTATCAAGCAAAGTTAAAAATTGCCAAATTTGAGTGTAATTTTTGATTTTGAAATCTAAGGAGAAGGACATCTCTCAGTCCTAGCCCGTCAGCTAACTTCGCAGGCATTGAGAAGAGACTGAAAAGCCAAATTTCTGAAAAAGATAGTTTGGCTTCGTCAGTGTCTCAGGTTGGTATTGTTCAAGATTCTTGTACCTGCCCTGACTCTGAAGGAGATTGAAATGTCAATACAGCTTAATTTATCTGCGATCGCAGTTGCAGGAGTTGCAGCGTGGAAGCGTGTAAAACCCGTTGTCATCCGAGATGCAGTTTTGTTGCCTGCGGCTGGTTTTTTGGGAATTCTCGGCTTGTGGTGGATTGTTGCCAGCTTCAAAAGCGATTTGATTCCCACTCCGTATCAGGCGTTAATCGCTAATTTAGATTACATATTGCATCCATTTTACCAGCGCGGGCCTGGAGATTTAGGCATTGGCTGGCTGCTGCTAGCGAGTTTGCGGCGGGTGTTGGTGGGATTTTTGCTGGGTGCAGCAGTGGCGATTCCCGTGGGATTTCTGATCGGGATGTCGAAACCGGCAATGATGGCGCTCAATCCGCTGATTCAAATCTTCAAACCAGTGTCGCCGCTGGCTTGGCTGCCCATAGCTCTATCGATTTTTAATTTAGCAGAGCCGTCGGCAATTTTTGTCATATTCATCACCTCTTTGTGGCCGACAATTATCAACACAGCTTTGGGAGTTTCTAGCGTTTCCCAGGATTATCTGGATGTGGCGCGAGTGTTGGAAATGCCGCAGTGGCGGCGGATTACCAAGATAATTTTGCCGGCCAGTTTGCCATACATTTTTACAGGTTTGCGGATTAGTTTGGGGATTGCTTGGCTGGTGATTGTGGCGGTGGAAATGCTGACAGGCGGTGTGGGAATTGGCTTTTTTGTCTGGGATGAGTGGAGCCGTTTGAACCTGAGTTCGGTATTTTTAGCGGTGTTTGTAATTGGTTTAACTGGATTGTTGCTCGACGCTGCTGTTGACAAAGTTCAGGAATTGGTAACGCATCGATCGGTCATCAATCATTAGTCATTAGTCATCAGTCATTAGTCATTAGTCAGCAGCGAACAGTTAACTATCAACTGTCAACTGTAAGGTGCGTCGCTCATCGATGGTCGATTTTTGTTTGTGATGGTTGGTGGCGACGCACCCTACAACTACAACTTCAAATCTCAAATCTCAAATCTCAAATCTCAAATTGTATGAGTGACAAGTTTTCCAATGAATGGAAGCGCCGAGAGTTTTTGCAAGGAATCGGATCGGCGGCGGCGGGAATGGCTTTATCTGGTTGTACAATTAGCGCGGATCGATCGGCAAAAGGACTCACTGAAGAAGCCGAAGCGGTAAAGCCGGTTGTCGATTCCCGAACATTAGAAAAACCAAATTTAACCGTAGGATACGTGCCGGTTAACGATTGCGCGCCATTTGCGATCGCCTGGAAAAAAGGTTTTTTCCGCAAATACGGTTTAAACGTCCAACTCAACCGCGAAGCAAGCTGGGCAACCTCCCGCGACGGCCTAATCTTCGGCCGCCTCGACGCCTCCCCAGTCGTATCCGGCGCCGTCACAAACGCCCGAATTGGCGCCGAAGGAGCGCGTCACGCACCCCTGTGTGCAGCAATGACAATTCACCGCCACGGCAACGCCATGACGATGAACAAAGCTATGTGGGATTTCGGTTTGCGCCCGTGGCACGAATACAGCGGTAATTTTGAAGAATTTGGCAAACAATTTCGAGCCTTTTTTGACAGTCAGCCACCCGAAAAAAGGGTTTGGGCTGTTGTCCTCAGTTCTGCAATTTACGAATACTTTGTCCGCTACATATCGGCGGCGGCCGGTGTCGATCCGTTCAAAGAATTTCGGGTAATTATTGTGCCGCCGCCGCAGATGGTAACTAATATCAGGATTGGTGCCATGCAGGCTTACATGGTGGCAGAACCTTGGAATACGCGGGCAATTCAAGGCAATTTGGGAGTGGGTTTTACCTTCGTGCAAGGCAAGGAAGTTTGGCTGGGACATCCCGATCGCCTTTTGGGAGTAATGGAATCATTCATTGAGGAAAATCCGAAGACTTATTACTCGCTGGTTAAGGCAATGGTGGAAGCTTGTCAGTATTGCAGCAACCCGGAAAATCGCAGTGAAATATCGGCGCTGCTGACTGAGCGATCGTTTACGGGGGCTAAACCGAAAAAAGGGGCGATCGACCAATTTACGCGACCAGCAATAGTTGGCGACTACAACTATGGAGGGTTTGACGGAAAAGAGCGCACCATACAATCGGAAGATGCAACTATTTTCTATGACATTCCTAAGAATTTGCCTCAAATACCGGGAAATCATTCAACATTTATGTGGCAGTCTCAGAGTCTGTGGTTGATGACTCAAGCCGCTCGCTGGGGACAGATTAAAGAAGTGCCAAAAAATGCTGAGGAATTAGCTAAAAAAGCTTGGAGAACCGACCTTTACCGCAAGATTGTTGCCGAAATGGCGATCGATTGTCCGAAGGAGGATTACCGAGTGGAACCTGCGGAACTTTTCATTGATAAAAAAGCATTCGATCCTAGCGATCTCGTGGGTTATTTGAATAGTTTTGAAATTCGAGCAAACCGCCCTCAGTCTTTTTTTCAGTCTTAATGTTTGAGATGTTGCCTTTTTCCTCATGTCCCGCCAGGGAATGAATTCCCTGGCTAATAGCTAAAGTCGGTTGAAACCGACTGCCCAATTTGAGGATTTAGGCAATAGCAAGAAAAATCAATTAACACTTTACTAATTTTTAGGAGAATACCGTGAGCCAATACACCTCTACTTCTACCAGTACCAAAAATTCCGTCAAGAGCGATCGTCTATTTCTGGAAATAGACAATTTGTTCAAGTCTTACAAAAATGGTGACGGTACAGAATTTAGCGTCTTGGAAAATATCAATTTAAGTATTGGAGAAAACGAGTTTATTTCCGTAATCGGTCACTCTGGTTGCGGCAAATCAACGCTGCTAAAAATAGTGGCAGGTTTGGAAAAACAGAGTGACGGAATGGTGACACTGGAAGGAAAAGAAATCCGCAAACCGGGAGCCGATCGCATGATGGTATTTCAGCACTACGGATTGCTGCCTTGGCTGACGGTGCGCGAAAATATTCGGCTGGCAGTTGATGAAGTTTTGCAAAATCTTAGGCGTTCCGAAAAGATTAGTCTTGTCAACGAACACCTAGCAATGGTAAACTTAACAGCAGCAGCCGATAAATATCCAGACGAGATTTCAGGGGGCATGAAACAGCGCGTTGGGATTGCGCGAGCTTTGGCAATTCGACCGAAAATGTTATTGATGGACGAACCGTTTGGAGCGCTGGATGCTCTGACTCGCGGCAAGTTGCAGAAACAGGTGCTGGATATCTGGGAAAATCACAGACAAGCTGCAATGATGATTACTCACGATGTGGATGAAGCTATCTATATGTCCGATCGCATTGTGCTGATGACAAACGGCCCGGCGGCGACAATAGGAGAGATTTTGTCAGTGCCGTTTGCACACCCCCGCGATCGCCAGGAGTTGCGGGAATCGAAGGATTATTACGAACTCCGCAACTATGCTTTGAATTTTCTCGATCGCTACTTTACCCAAGACGAATAACACCCGACGGACAGAAAAAACAATTCACTTAAGAGAGGTCAAGCCTGTGAATCTCAAAACAATTTTAGCGCGTTTTGAAAGTGCATTGGGATACCAAAACTTAGCAGAAGAAATGGTGTTGCTGCCGGAGCCACAAGTGCAAAGTTCTAAGAAATTAAAAGCTCCAAAACAGGCAAAAACTATCAACTTTATTGTCGGTTACAACAGTTCTCCCCAAAGTCAAACAGCTCTGGACATTACCCTTTGGATGGCGCATCAAACTCGTTTAGTAACAACTAAAGAAGTCACAGTTCAAGTCGTCTACGTTATCGACGAAGCGCCCCAAAAATACGGCGAAGATACTTGCAAATTGGCTGTGAAAAATGCCTTGGCGGCCCAGGCGAAAGTGTCGGATTTAGAGGAAACATTCGCTCTTAATTGTGCAGCGCCTGCGATCTCTTTACCTCCAACCGAAATCCAATCACTATCCCAGCGAAAAATTTGGAGCGATCCGCATTATTTCCCAGCAATTTTGGGTCAAAATAATGAGTACGAGGTTGCTGATAAGCTGCTGTGGCAAGCGCGCTGTTTGGCTGAGGAATGGCGCGGTTTATTCAAAGCTCATTTACGCATCGGGCGGGTTGCTACAGAACTGAGAAATGTGGTTGAATTAGAATCAGCAAATTTACTATTTTTGGGCTGCAATTCTGGCAACCACCCGCTGGTTAGGGAACTAGGCAATAATTTTCCTTGCTGCGTGCTGGGGATTCCTTCGGCACTCAGTTATCAGATGGATTTTCAGCCTGAAGAAAGTTTGAACAAGTTACAGTTAGCTACAGCTATACCTACAGGTTAAACCTGTTCTGTCGTGAACCCGGAACCTAATTATGTAAGGTGTGCAGTGCACACCTTACCGCTATAATTCGCGCGTCCATTTTTGGCGTAAGTCCTACAGCATATTCCATGTATATGTAGTACACACAAGAAGAGAGATCGCCCGTGTAAGGTGCGTCGCCAAGGAGTCAATCTGCAAGTTTTATCAAATATGAAGCAGCGACGCACCCTACTAATTAACACCACACAATATAACTGAAGAGTGTACTTCATGAACCTGGAATATGCTGTATAGCCTTTCTCAAAAAGATGAGGTATGACTGACAGCTTACATAACCACCCAGACGCTTGAGGGCCCAAGCCCAACAACGTACCTCATCTTTCTGAGAACCGCTATATCTCGATCAAAAATTAAAAAGTGTTTCTTCAATCAAAGTCTCAATTACGAGACAATTAGGAATTTTTTAATGTTGAGTTTTTTAAATTTCAGTCAATTAAAATTATCGGCACTTACCTGATCATAGACAGTTCGTTAACTAATTTTATCCTTCCCCGGCACACAGAGCGCAGGAGCCGATCGATCGAGCGTTTGTCTTCCTCAGTCAAAGTTTCATCAAAAATAGCCGCCATCAAACCGTACCGATCGGCTAAAGTAATGTAGCCATGATGATTGACTTCGGCAAACAGCTCGCCCAAAGCAGATGGAATCAGGTGGACAGGAGTTTGCATAGTAATTGACTCTCTACTCGACCATCGCGCGATCGCGCGTTTCTGCAGCAACAAAAGGCGATCGCACCCTAATATCTTGTCAGTGTATTGCCTTAAAAGATGTGACAATCAACAGCAAAAACTTGTGATAGCAAATAGCCCAGTTTGTGAACTACATCACATTTAATATTTCCGACTTATGCTACAGCTTGCAGTTTCGTTTTAGTGAAGACAGAGCAACTGCAAACTTAATGAGTTCTAAAGATTGTAAATATGCACTTCCTCCACAGGTTCAGCTAACTCAAACTTAAACACCCGGGAATAGAAATAGAATTCGCCGTCAAGAGTTCTTTTGATATTTTCAGCGCGGCGAAAACCGTGCTGTTCCCCTTCATAAGCAACATAAGCAACCGGCAAACCTTTAGCTTTCAATATCTCTACCATCATTTCCGCTTGATTGGGCGGAACCACTTTATCTTCTAATCCTTGAAAAAAGATAACGGGACAAGATAAACGTTCGGCGGAATGAATGGGCGAACGAGCTACATACAAATCTTTTCTTTCAGGATAAGGCCCGATTAATCCATCCAGATAGCGCGCTTCAAATTTGTGAGTATCCCCTGCCAAAGCTTCCAAATCGCTAACTCCATAATAGCTCGCACCCGCCTTAAACACATCGCGGAAAGTAAGAGCGCACAACGTAGTGTACCCCCCTGCACTGCCTCCGGCGATCGCCATTCTTTCGCCATCAACTAAACCTTTTTGAGCTAAATATTTAGCACCGTTAGCGCAGTCGTCAACATCGACAATTCCCCAACTATCTTGCAGCCTTTTTCTGTATTCTCGGCCGTAACCGGTGCTGCCGCCGTAATTAACATCGAGCACGGCAAAACCGCGACTCGTCCAATATTGAATTTTCAAATTCATGCTGCTAGAAGTAGCAGCAGTTGGGCCGCCGTGACTTTTGACGACAAGCGGCGGTTTCTCACCCGCAGGTGCTGCGAAATCTTGATTTTTCGGGGGATAGAAGAAACCGAAAGCAGTCAAACCGTTTTCCGTGGGAAATTCGAGCGGTTCCGGTACAGATAAATAACCCGAATTGATGCTTAAATCGCTCGATTGGCGCAAGATTGACCGTTGACTTGTTGCTAAATTTAGTTGTACAATAGCAGTAGATTCTGTCGGCGAACCTGCCAGAAAAACAACATTTTCTCCGCGCGCTTTGACCGACGAAATATCAGTGTAAGGCGTCTCAATTATTGTCAACAGCTTTGTCGTTAAATCGAGACTTGCTAAATGCCACTTACCTTCCTGAGTGTAGGTGCAAATAATTTTGCTCTCCGAGACAACGGCATAAGTAGACATTCCAAAAACCCACTGAGGAAGTCCGAATTCAGCCGCCATTTCGCACAAAGGTTCAACCTCTTGCTGTTCCCTTCCCAAGCGGGGATTGACTGTTTTATAGAAATTCCACCAGTTCGACTTGTCAGAAACAAAATACAAAACTCCATCGGGCGACCATTCCGGTTGAAAAATTGACTCCTCAATCCCGCCAGAAACTAAGTATTTTTCACCTAAAGAACCATCAGCATTAATTTCAGCCACCCACAACTCTGTGCCATCCCACGGCATATTGGGATGGTTCCAACAAATCCAGGAAAGTTGAGAACAGTCAGGTTTCAAACGAGGGGAAGCATAAAAATCATTACCCTGAGTTAATATTTGAATATCTTCGCCGTTATCTAAATTAATGCTAACAATAGTATTGACAGGTTCCCCCTCACCTGCATGGTCTTCGCGCACGCAAATCAGGCGATTTCTTTGCTTGTCAACCATCGCATCTGCATAGCGACAATTAGCAGCAGGAGTCAGAGGTTCGGGTTGAGAATCTAATGTTTGAGCATAAATACGTTGGTCGGCAAAATGAGAAAAATAGACAACACCGCCAGCAACTGCAAAAGCAGCGCCGCCGTATTCGTTAACGCGAGTGCGAACATTAAAAGGAGGGGGTGTCACGTCGCTGATTTTACCATCAGGAGTGCGCCGCACGAGGACGCTCCGCCCGGCTTCCGAAGGCCTTCCCTCAACCCAGTAAATATCATCGCCGTCAATAGCAATTTGTCCGAGTCCGACAGTTCCAGAAACAATTAAGTCGGAAGAAATAGGTGATTTCCAAGAGCCGTAAGGTGATACTGTATTCATATAGTTGAGGCAGTTGTGTTTCTCGAACAAATAAATTTATATTTGTACTTTACACTAATTCAGTCACCGGGGAAGCAAAATGTCCAAAAAACTCGTACTCATGGATCAGGACGGTGCAGTTGACGACTATCTCTCAGTCGTGTTGCTGATGACAATGGAGGAAGTCGAAACTCTGGGAGTAATTGTAACTCCTGCGGACTGCTACATTCAACCGGCGGTGAGTGCAACGCGCAAAATCCTCGATTTGATGGGGCGTTCAGAAGTTCCGGTGGCGGCGAGTACCGTGCGGGGACTCAATCCATTTCCGGTGTTATTTCGGCGAGATTCCTTTGCAGTCGATCGACTTCCCATTCTAAATGAAAAAGCAACCATTGACACGCCGTTAATATCAGAACCCGGACAAAACTTTATGGTGCGAGTTTTGCAAGATGCAGCCGAACCAGTCACATTAATGGTAACGGGGCCGTTAACAACAGTAGCGCAAGCTTTAGATATCGCGCCTGAAATTGAAAGCAAAATTCAAGAAATTGTCTGGATGGGAGGCGCCCTCAATGTTATCGGCAATGTTAGCAAAGATATGGAACCCGGACAAGATATGTCGGCGGAATGGAATGCTTACTGGGACCCGATAGCAATCAAGAGAATTTGGCAAACCCAAATTCCCGTTGTCATGTGTCCTTTAGACATCACGAATAATGTACCGCTGACAGTCGAATTTTCCAATCTTTTAGCAAGACAGCGCAAATATCCCATTTCCGACTTAGCAGGACAGTGTTATGCCCTAGCAATATCTCAAGATTACTATTTTTGGGACATTTTGGCAACCGCTTATTTAGCGCATCCCGAATTTTACCAACTGCGAGAATCGGAAACCGAAATTGTGACTGAAGGCATCAGTCAAGGACGCACAAAAGTTAAAAATGGAGGGCGAAAAATTCAAGCAATGGATCGAGTAGATATCGAAAAGTTTTACAATTACATATTACAACAGTGGGCGCGGTAAAAATCACAATATCGGCTAAGCTGTCGCGCATTTAAATTGTATGTTCAGGGCGGGCGGGACGCCCACCCCACAAAACTTGATTTTTTTTTGACAGACAATTTCAATGCCGCAACAGCTTACGACTGGTACGCAAAATCTCAGTACAAAACCCGCCCTGACGCCAATGTTTACATCCTCTTCTCTTCCCTCTCTTCCTCTGCGCCCTCTGCGCCCTCTGCGCCCTCTGCGGTAAAAAAAAACTCCTCTCAAAAATGCTGCCAATTTTATCAATCATCCCCTTAGCCCAAACCCCTCCCGCACCTCAAGAAATCGTCCAAATCCAAGAAGTGCGACCTCTCCCCGGACAGTTAGACAACATACCAGTATTTAACAGCAACAGTCCCGAAGTAGTGCTGCAAGAAGGGATTTTGCTTTCGACATTTCCCCCGGATGGTAAAAGATTTCCGGCGGCACATTTAAACTTTCCGTTTCAAGGACGTTTCGACATATTTGCCCACCACATTGCCAAAGCAACCGCGCCCGAAGATTTGCGAACATTGTATCAAGGAGTAATTGTTTACAATCCGGGCAATAAACCAGTAAAATTAGATATATTGCAAGCTGCGAGTTATCTCAGTCAACCCGATGCACCTTTTATTGAATTGCCGCCGCAAGTCGATAATTCAAACAGCAATATTTACGCGGGGCCGGGAAGCCGCGCCGTGAATGATATTCTGAGAGGAAGGAGACAGTCAGAGTTTGGGGCTGGGTTAATTATTCCACCGGGAAAAAGCCAAATGTTGATGAATCATCCGATACCGGTGCGGGGATTGGTACCGCCGCTAAACGGTCGATCGACCTTGATGCGGTTGCACAGCGATGGTACAGTCTATGTGGCCAGTCTGGCGATGTTTGCCCGAGTTGACGCACAGGGAAACGAGCGATCGCCCAACTTAGCAGAATGGCAAAACTTATTGGATAATGGTAACGTAGCCGGGCCGCGCGATCGAACTCCCACACCCCCAGAAATCACCCAAGGTCAAGTAATTTACGGTCGAGTTGCCGGTGTAGCATTAGGTTCAGAATGGCGAGCACTTCTCTCAGACAACCGGGCCACATCAAACCTCGCAATTCCCCAACCCGGAACAGCATTTTCCTACCCATTAAGCAGCCTCCCGCGCGGAATGCTGGGCACAAATCAAGTGCAAAGTGCGAGGATGTTAGTCCGCTACCCAGATACAGCATACCGCGCCCACGGCAACTACGGAATTCAATACAGTCTCAGCTTGCCGCTGTACAATTCTACCAGCAAAAATCAAACTGTAACTGTCGCCATTCAAACTCCAATTAAGACAGACAAATTAACTTCAGGAGGACTTAGTTTTTTAGAACCTCCGGCACCTCAAACTTTTTTTAGGGGGACGGTCAGAGTCCGCTATACTGATGACAGTAAACTGCCTCAAACTCGCTACGTGCATTTAGTGCAGCGGCGGGGACAGCAGGGGGAACCTTTGGTAAAATTAGAGATGAAATCGGGAGAAAAGCGACTTGTAGAAGTGGATTTTATTTATCCGCCCGATGCGTCGCCTCCGCAAGTTTTGACAGTGAAAACAAATTAAATTTAACCCGCAGCTACGGGTAGGCCTGCCCCTAAAAATGCAATAAGTAATCAACCAGATTTGTTTTTATTTTTGCGCGGCGCGGACTTGATTTGTGTCTAGTCGGTCTTGCCAAAAACAAGATGAAGTTATCAAACAAATTCTGGATTGTTGCTGGTTTTTTGTACTTTTTAATGATTCTCAGTATCGTGCTTATAGCAGATACGGGGAAATTAGTCAACTTTCCTCTCGCTCATCCGCCTTATGACAAACTCGGACACTTTGTTTTGTACGGAATAGCATCTTTGGCGTTGCTGAATTAGGGTATGATAAATTGAGAGTGCGATCGCCCAAAAATAACACTTCACAAAACCCAGAGCTTATGCAATGTCCTGAATGTCAGTCAACTCATGTTAATAAAAATGGTCATAAAAAAGGTAAACAGAATTATATTTGTATCGGTTGCGGTAGATAATTTATAGATTGCTATCAACCTCATAAAGGTTACTCGCTCAGAGATGCTCCCGCCACATCAGACTGTGCCCCTCCCTTCTTGAATCATCCCTCAATTGTGTAACGCCCCTTTTTTAGCCCTACTAAGGGGATGGGTCATGGTAAAATGGCAAAAGCGACAGGACAATGTTAGCTGTTTGGAGACAATTTGGAGACAAAATTGGAGACAAAAATCTGTGCGGAGGGTGTAAGCCTTTACCAGTATAGGGTTTCCTGAGTCGTACTTACTGCTTCCGATGCTGAACGTCGCGGGTTCGAGTCCCACCGTCCGCTTTGACTGAATTTTCATATTATGAAAATTAATTAGTGGTATCAATTCAATCTATGGCTTCTTTCTTAACCGCTGCTTTATATAAGTTCGTTGAACTACCTGATTTTGCTGACCTGAAAGCACCGCTACTCGATTGTTGCAACAACAACAACGTCAAAGGCACTATCTTGCTGGCCGAAGAAGGCATCAATGGCACTATTGCCGGCTCGTCCGAGGGCGTACACGCAGTGCTGGCATTCTTGCGTAGTGACCCGCGTTTTGCGGATCTGGTGCACAAGGAATCTTTCTCGGAAAAAGCACCTTTTTACCGCCTGAAAATACGCTTGAAGCGCGAAATCGTCACGATGGGAGTACCGGACATTAATCCCCGCCTCATGGCTGGCAAATATGTTAAGCCTGATGAGTGGAATAAGCTGCTTGACGATCCCGATGTTGTCGTGGTTGATGTGCGTAACGACTTCGAGGTATCTATGGGTACTTTTGAAGGCGCTATTAATCCCAAAACAAAAAGCTTTTCTGAGTTACCTGAATGGGTGCTGCAGGAAACTGCTTTACGCAATAAACCTAAAGTGGCAATGTTTTGCACGGGTGGTATTCGCTGCGAGAAATCTACTGCTTTTTTACGCAGTCAAGGTTTTGAGGAAGTCTATCATCTCGAAGGCGGAATTTTAAAATATTTGGAAACGGTGCCGGAAGCAGAAAGTCGTTGGGAAGGTGAATGTTTTGTCTTTGATGAACGGGTTTCTGTTAGTCAGGGGTTAAAGTCGGGTAATTATGAACTTTGTCGCGGTTGTCGTCACCCGATTAGTGAGGAAGATAAGGCTTCTGAATTATTTGTACTTGGTGTGAGTTGTCCTCATTGTCATGACTCGAAAACTGAAACCAAAAAACAAGCCTTATCTGAGCGTCAACGTCAGATCGATCTTGCTAAGCGTCGCAACCAAGTACATATAGGCGCGCGCTACGATGCGAAGGAAAAAGTAGATGGTGCGATCGACTAATATGATTATTCACTAACCTTAAAAAAACCCCGTTTCTACGAAAAATCTGGTTTGGCGACGAGAAATCTACGGAAAAACGGGGTTTCTGACCCGAAAAACCCGATCGCGCGATCGACTAAACATATAATATGTCAGCAACATATCCGATTTTGTATTCCTTCCGCCGCTGTCCCTATGCTGTGCGCGCGCGCTTGGCCTTGATGGTTAGCAATCGGGTGTGTGAGTTGCGGGAAGTGGTTTTGCGAGACAAACCACAAGAGATGTTGGAGGTATCAGCAAAAGGTACGGTACCGATATTGATTGATGTTGACGGGCGCGTACTGGATGAAAGTATCGACATCATGTTGTGGGCATTGAGACAACACGATCCTGAACAATGGTTGATGCCACAGCAAGGTTCTGTTGCAGAAATGCTGGAACTAATCGCTCTATTTGATGATAGGTTTAAATATCATCTTGACCGTTATAAGTACCCCGATCGTTATGCAGGTGTTGATGCCCAAGTACATCGCTATGAAGGTTCTTTATTCCTAGACAAACTAAATGCACAGTTAAGTGCCACTAAATATTTGTTTGGTAACAATGTAGCATTAGCTGATATGGCGATCGCACCTTTTGTTCGCCAATTCGCTCATACCGATCGAACTTGGTTCAACGAACAGCCTTGGCCTCCGCTACAAGCTTGGTTAGCAGGGTTTACAGAGTCTGAAATTTATACCAGTGTTATGCAGAAATACCCGAAATGGGAATCCGGTAATCCAGGCGTTATTTTTCCTTCCTCGTAATTAGTTATTCAGCATTTACGCACGCACTCAAGGGCGTTGAATCAAAGGTTTGAGATTGTTTCACTACGTTTTCTAATGTTAGTTACCGTGCCTTATATCTTGCACCATTCTCAATTAGTCTTTTAGGAACAGGCTCTCCGGCCTGTGAAGCGAGAAAGTTTATCTTTTGTGGAACGGGCATCTTGCCCGTTCTTGAGAATGGTGCAAGATGTGAGTTTTAACTTATATCTAACACCATTCTCAATGAGCCTTTTAGGAACAGGCTCTCCGGCCTGTTCCACAAGAAAATTTATCTTTAAGAAAATTTATCTTTTGTGGAACGGGCATCTTGCCCGTTCTTGAGAATGGTGCAATATGTGAGTTACCGTGCTAAACTTATTTTTTTCATAATACAAGATTGACTGTCATTTGACTAGAAAAGTGACGCAGGCAAAAATCGCCTTTTGCTGATTTTTTTAACGTGAAAGGATTTGCTGTATTCTAGTAAGTATTATTAGGCTAAAACTATGATTGATGTTGGTTCGTTAGTTCGATCGCCCAAAAACGATTTGGGAATCGGAAAAGTTGTCGAGGTATCGCATACCGATGCCCTAATTGAATATTTTTGCTCAGTAAAAAACCGCTTCCGCAAAACTGTACCCTTGGGTTTGCTGCAAGAAGCTAGACTTCAGCGCCAAACCCGCTGCTACCTCTGGAGTACCACTCAGGAAAGATGGATAATCGGGCGAGTTTATGACTGGGATGAAGATAAATTAGAGTACGAAATTGACCTCCCCGACAGCCAAAGTTTGCAAGCTGTCGAAACCGAACTTTACGTTCGCTGCAATATCCCGATCGCCGATCCGATCGACATTTTAGCAGTCAAAGGCCAAGAAACGCCGTATTTTCACGATCGCCGATTGGCATTCGTTCAATCTGCGATCGAACAGCGGGCCGTCAGCCGCGGCATGACCGGTTTAATTTCTGCTAACATAGACCTCTATCCGCACCAAGTTGAAGTCGTCCGGCGCGTCCTAGAAGACCCAATCGTGCGCTATTTATTGGCAGACGAACCAGGACTCGGAAAAACAGTAGAAGCCGGGACAATTCTCCGCCAATTTCTGCTAGATGAACCCAACGGACGCGCTGTGGTACTGGTTCCGAAATATTTGCTCGAACAGTGGCGGCAGGAGTTGGAAAATAAATTCTATTTGTCTCATTTTGCTGACCGAGTGCAGCTTGTTGCTGTTAGCGACATCAATCAAATTAGCCGCAACGCCAACCTAGATTTTCTGATTGTTGATGAAGCGCAGGATATGGCTGCAATGGCAAATTCGAGCGATCGCGCTCAGCAGCAGTGCTTTGAACTCTGTCAGAAACTCGCTCACAAAAGCAAAAATTTATTGTTATTATCTGCAACGCCAGTTCTCGGCCGCGAGCAAGATTTTCTAACGATGCTGCACTGGCTAGATCCGACAACTTACCGTCTTGATGACCTGGAAAATTTCAAAGAACAGGTGCAAAACCGTCAGGAAATCGGCCGCACCTTGCTGGATTTCAGAGAAAACGCCAAGCCTGCTGTTTTGCAAACAAAACTCGCTCAACTCCGCACTCTTTTTGCAAAAGACGATTATTTAATCGGATTAGCAACAGAGTTAGAAAGTTGTTTGAAAACTAAAGAAACCGCAGAACAGGCTCGGCTTGTCCGAACTATTCGCACTCACGTTAGCGATACCTACCGCCTGCATCGTCGCATTCTTCGCAACCGCCGGGATGCAGTGGAAGATGTGATTTTCGATCGAGATGCTGTCCCCAAAACTGAGTACGATCTGAATGATGAACAGTGGGCGGAAATTCAAACCGTACTCGATCAATGGCGCACAGTCGCTCCCAAGTCGAGCGAATATCAGAGAATTTTTCTGCTGTTTTTCCGCGCTTCTGGTACTTGGCTGAATGTTTTAGAACGGGTTGTCAAAGCTCGCTTGCAGAAAAAATCGACTCCAGAACTCGATCGCGAATTTGGACAAAATGACACGGCGATTTTGACCCAAACTGCGCTGTTTCCTGAAGAAAGGGAAATGCTGGAAACCTTGCTGAACACCCTGGAAAAGCCCCAGGAAGGACTCGATCGACTGAGTTTGTTACGAATCGCCATTCTCCGATTTCTCGCAGTTGCTTTGAAGGTTCCGCGCGAGTATCACAGCAATCCTCGCGATTTGCTGTCGAGAATTCAACAGCAAATTAAACGGCCGATTCCCGGCGAGCGTTTCCCGAAAATTGTGATTTTTACCAGTTTTACGGCAACTTGTAAAGAGATTGCAGAAAATTTAGCTAAAATCTTTGGTAAAAAGGCGATCGCCAGCCATGAAACGGGCAAATCGGCTGATGATGTTGAGGCTAGTCTCAAGCGGTTTAAGACTGAACCCCATTGTTTTATCTTAGTGTGCGATCGATCGGCGGAAGCAGGGGTAAATCTGCAATTGACAGATTGGTTAATTCACTTCGATTTGCCGTGGTTTCCCAACCAGTTAGAACAAAGACTCGGCAGAGTCGATCGCATTGGCAGCAAAATGGGAGTGCAATTTTGTTTGTTTGCAGGCCCGGATTTGCCAGAGAGTCCCCACGAAGCTTGGTTTCAAGTTGTAAAAGATGGGTTTGATATCTTCAACAAATCTATTGCCAGCCTTCAGTTTTATGCTGAGGAAAAACTTCTCAAACTTGAAGAAAAGTTGTTTGCTGAGGGAGGCAAGGGCTTATCCAGCGAAATTGAAGCGATTAAAACTGAAATCGAACAAGAGAAAATCAAAATTGACGAACAGTACGTTCTCGATGAAATTGATACTCTTGATGATAGCGCCTCTCAGTATTTTGAATCTCTCGACAACTGCGATGCTAAGCATAAAGAAATGCAGCGGGCTGCGGAAGGTTGGTTGTGTCAAGCTCTCCACTTCAAACAAATCGAACATCCGAGTGTATCGGGGCTGCTGCGCTATCAACCTACTCAAAAAACGTTGATTCCCTCGAACGATTTGAGAACCAGATTGATTCCTTATTGCCAGCAGTATGGCAGTTACAACCGCCGCATTGCTTATCAGAATAATGATGTCGTTCTTTACCGAATTGGGGAGGGATTGATCGATGCACTTGGCTCTTATATTCGCTGGGACGATCGGGGTCAAGCTTTTGCCATGTGGCGGCATGATGAAAGTTGGGATGCGGAGCCCGGAATGGAGTGGTTCGGCTTTCAGTTTAATTATTCAATTCAGACTGATGTGCAGCCGGCTGACCAAGTTTTGCAAGCACAAAATATCGAAAATTACAATTTGAAAGCTTTGCAGCGACGCGCTGATGCTCTGTTTCTGCCAACTTTTGAAAGTGTGTTTGTAGATGCTCGCAGCGAGCCGATGTCTCTGGTGGAAGATGCAGAAATTCTAGCGATTTTGCAGCGGGCTTATAAGGGGAAAGGCGGGCCGAATCGGGATTACAATTTGTCGAAAAATCGCACGTCGATTATTGATAGTTTTGTCGATCCGCTCGAGTGGGATGATTTTTGTCAAAAGGGACGGGTGGTATCTGAGGAGTTGCTGCGCGGGCGATCGGCTTTTGTGGAAATGTGCGATCGATCTGCTGTCAGTGCTGCAATCCAACTCGAAAACCGGGTGAATCAATTGCAATTGCGCTTGCATCGACTTTCTAAATCCGAACAACTTTTAGAATCGGTTTTAGCGGATGAAATCAATACGGAAAGTTTGTTGAGTCAAGCGGTTTTAGCTGGAATTCGCCGCCCGCACATGACTCTCGAATCGGTTGGGTTTATTGTGATTTCTGGGCGTGCTCCTGTGAAATCTGAGGATGAAGGATAATTTGTTTGGGAGTTCGATCGCTCTTTGTGAGGGCGATCGCTCTTTTTGAACCGCAGATGCAGGCAGATAAACGGGGATGAAGGAAAGGGCTATCCGTTTTATCTAATACCAATTTTGTATGAGGCTGCACATATCTCGATCCCCCCTAGCCCCCCTTAATAAGCAGGGTGGTTTTATTGTGAGGAGAAGAAAACTGAAACGACAGAAAGCACCGCTCAAAGCTCGCGTCTGGGACGCAACTGTTATATTAATTAATAAAGGTACGTAGTTGGGCTTTAGCCCTCTTTAGACGTATATATAAAGAGGGCTAAAGCCCAACTACGTACCTATTTCTAGGATGACAATTAATCCACCCTGCCTAGCCCCCCTTAATAAGGGGGGGACAAGATTCTTCTCTTTCGTCCCCCTTATTAAGGGGGATTTAGGGGGATCGAGATATGTGCAACTTCACATTAAATTGGTATAAACTGCGGAAGTGACAGCAATTTTTGGGTGATGGGACTGTAAAAAGGGTAAGATAAAAACAGTAGTAATGAGTAGCAGTGATTTAGTTAAAAGCCACGCTTCGGCCTGACATCAAAGGGGAGCATCCCAATTTGGTAAAAAGCGTTTTTAGGAGTGCGAGCGTCTCGCTCGCACTCCCTACCGTTCGCTATAGACGCTCGCGCTGAATACGATCCAAATATATTATTATGATGCAACCGTCCACGATCTGAAAGCAAAAATGGGATGCTCCCCATCAAAGTGCATCGATCGCATGGGAATTGAACCGCACAGCCAAAATGAAGAAGTCTCCGATAAAAATTCTGCTCGTAGAGGACGATGGAGGGCTGAGTGCAACACTGGCCAAGGTGTTGGAAGCAAATCATTACGGGTTCGATCGGGCAAATGATGGACAAGCGGGCCTAGATTTGGCAGCAGCAATTGAGTATGACCTCATTTTGTTAGACGTGCAGGTTCCCAAACTAGATGGAATTAGTCTGTGTCGGCAACTGCGATCGCAGGGCTACTGCAAACCGATCCTGTTAATGACGGCAAAGGATTCAGATGCGGAGGTGGTGGCTCTTTTCGATGCGGGTGCCGATGATTACATCACCAAGCCTTTTGCTACGGAAGTATTACTGGCAAGAATCCGAACTTTATTGCGACGCAGTAAAGCACTTTCCCCAGGAGGTTCTACTCAGAATTCAGCGGCTAATACATTGACTTGGGGAGATATTTGTTTAGATTTAGAGTCTGGTAGAGTGACATTTTGCGAACAAATAATTTCACTGACAGCGACAGAATATAACCTGCTGGAATTATTGCTGCGAAATCCCGATCGCATCTTTAGCCGCAATGCCATTTTGGATCGTCTGTGGGGATTTGATGACGCACCAACCGATCGCGCCATTATCACTCATATTAAGGATGTCAGAAAGAAACTGAGGGCAGGCGGCTTAACTGAAGAAATCATCGAAACAGTTTATGGCATGGGCTATCGACTGAAACCGTACCCCCAATCTACGTCGTCCAGTTCAAATAATCCTGGGATTGAGCGCACCCAAAAACATCAATCTCGCGGGCTAGATAAGTCCGAGAATGACAAATTGTTAGAGCGGTTTCGGGGAGGATTCAACCAACAAATTGCTGTCTTAGAGCGGGCGAAAACAGCTCTATTAGCAGGAAATTTAAAAACAGAATTACAGCAAGCGGCAAAACATGAAGCTCATAAATTGGCCGGTTCTCTGGGTTCTTTTGGTTATCCCGAAGGCTCGAAATTGGCACGCTCAGCAGAGCATTTGCTAATAAACGATCGCTCTTTCACTGCTGACGAAATTACCCGCTTCTCGGAATTGGTGACAGGATTACAGCAGGAATTAGCCAAAACACCGATTACATCAACGGCTGCACCAGTTTCTACTATTTCAATTTTCAACTATCGGGTTTTGGTAGTTGATGATGATGCTGCATTAACGGAGCGGTTGAAAGTAGAATCCGAAGCTTGGGGATTGCGGATGAAAATTGCGCCGAATATTACTGATGCCCGATCGCATCTTGCCCTGTCAATACCCGATGTGATGTTACTAGATTTAAGCTTTGCAGAGACAGAGGAAGATGGATTGACGCTACTGCGAGAACTGACCGAGCGATCGCCTACTCTTCCTATAATTGTTTTTACCGGACGAGATAGTCTTGCCGATCGCTTGGCAGTATCGCGTTTAGGTGCTAAGCAATTTCTCCACAAACCTGCAACCACCGAGCAAATTTTTCGAGCGATCGCCCGTGTTCTACCCAGTCCCAAAACTTCAGAAGCCAAAGTCTTAATCGTAGATGATGACCCTGTGATGCTGGTTAAATTATCAGCGTTACTGACTCCTTGGGGAATTGAGGTGACAAATCTCAAAGAACCACAGCAATTTTGGGAGGTGTTAATTAGCACTGAACCCGATTTAATAGTGCTGGATATAGAAATGCCGATCGTCAGCGGCTTAGAATTGTGTCAAGTCGTCCGACAGGATATCCAATGGGAAAATTTACCGATTTTAGTGGTGACAGCCCATACCGATCCAGAATCTCTCCAACAAGCCTTTGCAGCGGGAGCCGATGATTTTATTACCAAGCCGGTACTAGGGCCTGAATTAGTGACGCGGGTACTCAGCCGAATCAGGCGCTCTCGTCCTTTAGTTAAGCCTGGGAATACTTATAGCCTTTCTCAAAAAGATGAGGTATGACTGACAGCTTACATAACCACTAAATTAAGAGGGCTAAAGCCCAACTACGTCCGCGAATCTTTCTGATAACCGCTATAAATAGAACTTACGCACGAGGGCTAAAAACCCGGTTTCTGCCTCAATGTAAAAAATGTAATTAATTAAGTAGATTAATGATAGAACATACTGATGAAGATTATGGGAAATGGCAACAACAGCCACAGCAAATCCTGGCTAAAACAGCACTTTCTCTCTCCGCATCCCTCAAACTCGAAGATATTCTCAAGACTACGGTAACGGATCTCAGAAACATTCTGCAATGCGATCGGGTAATTATCTTCCAATTTGCTCCAGACTGGAGCGGAAAGGTGGTGGTAGAGTCCGTTGGTTCAGAATGGACAGCAATCTTATCCACTCTGATACACGATCCTTGCTTGGGTGAAAGCTATATCGAACCCTTCAAACAAGGCTTATTCACCTCTAAATCGGATATTTATACTGCCGGAATTGATACTTGTCACCGGGAATTCCTGGCAAATTTTCAAGTTAGAGCTAACCTGGTTATTCCTATTCTTAAGGGAGAAGAACTTTGGGGATTATTGATTGCCCATCACTGTGCAGAACCTCGCGAATGGCAACCATCAGAAATTGAACTCATGCGACAGCTAGCAACTCAAGCTGGAATTGCCATTCAGCAAGCTGATTTATTTGAGCGAGTACAAACGGAACTCAGGGAGCAAAAACAAGCAGAAATTGCCCTACAAGAACTCAATACTGAACTCGAACAACGAGTCAGAGAACGGACTGCTGAACTCACTGAAGTCAACCATAGGTTGCAACACTATATCACCCAAGTTGAAGACCTCTATAATAATGCTCCCTGTGGCTATCATTCCCTAGATGCAGCAGGAACAATAATTATGATTAATGATACGGAACTGAAGTGGTTAGGCTATACCCGCGATGAAATCGTGCACAAAAAGAAATATGTTGATTTAATAACACTTGAAAGTAAAAATATTTTTTATCTAAACTTTCCATTATTAAAAAAACAAGGCTGCATCAACAATTTAGAGTTTCAGATGTTGAATAAAAACGGAAAACCCATTTGGATAAACTTAAATGCTACAGCAATTTATGATGAAGCAGGTAACTTCATGATGAGTCGTTCTAGCGTATTTGATATCACCGATCGCAAACGTACTGAAGAAGCCTTCCGCCAGTATGAACGCATCATATTCAATACAACAGATGGGATTGTGCTGATGGATCGCAACTATATTTATCAAATAGTCAATCAAGCTTATTTGACTTGGTGCAACAAATCGGAAAGCGAAGTTATAGGAAATTCTGTTAGAAATATCCTGGATGCAGACGTGTTCGATAACTTGATCAAACCTCGGTTAGACCGATGTTTGGCTGGCGAAAAAATTCAGTATGAAAACTGGTTTGATTCTCCCAATTTAGTCAGGCAATTTTTGAGCGTTACTTATACACCTTTACGTGATGCAGGCGAAAATATTGTAGGGGTAATCGTCAGTCTGCGCGATCTGACTAAACTCAAACAAACAGAACAAATGCTGGAGCTTCAGGCTGTCATTACTCGCAACATGGCGGAAGGCATTTGTTTAGTAACAGCAGATAATGGAGTTATTATCTATGCCAATCCTAAATTTGAGCAGATGTTTGGCTATGACTCTGGTGAACTCAACGGTCAGCACGTTTCGATTCTCAACTATGCCAGCGAATCGGTCAATCCTGAAGATGTAAATCAAGCCATTCGGTCTGCCGTTTTACAAAGGGGTGAATTTAGCTATGAAGTCCAGAATGTCAAGAAAGATGGGACTCCATTTTGGTGCAGTGCAACTTGCTCTGTATTCAATGATTCCGACTACGGCGATGTTCTAGTGGCCGTTCATCAAGATATTACCGTAGCGAAGCACCTCGAAGAAGTTCGACAAGAGGTAGCAGCAGCCTTACTACAGAAATCCCGAAAGGAAAATTTGCTCTGGAGGATTACTCAAGGGATTCGCCAATCTTTGGATCTGAATGCCGTTCTAAATACTGCTGTTACTGAAATTAGGGAAACATTACAAACCGATCGCACTGCCATTTACCGCTTTAATCCTGATTGGAGTGGTGATTTTGTCGTGGAGTCAGTTTGTGAGGATTGGGTAAAACTGATAGGAAGCGATCTTCAAAAAAATTGTGCAGATACCTACCTGCAAGAAACTAGCGGCGGTCGATTCCGCAATCATGAAAATTTTGTTGTTAATGATATTTACAGCGGTGAAATTCAACCCTGTCATATCGAGCTAGTGGAACAATTTCAAGCAAAAAGTTATGCAGTTTTCCCGATATTTTTGAGAGAAAATCTCTGGGGTTTGTTAGCTATATACCAAAATACGGCACCTCATCAATGGCAATCGTGGGAAATAGAATTACTTGAACAGATTGCCAGCCAATTGTCGATCGCCATCCAGCAATCCAAACTCTACCGACAACTTCAGCTAGAACTGCAAGAACGCAAGCAAGCCGAAGCCACGATCCGAGAAGCGGAACGACGCTGGCGATCGCTCTTGGATAACGTGCAGTTGATTGTTGTCGGACTCGATCGATGGGGAAATATTAATTATGTTAATCCTTTTTTCTTAAAAATTACAGGATATACTCACCCAGAAGTTTTAGGAAAAAATTGGTTTGAAAACTTCTTACCCCCTGCTAATCAACAATCGATTCAAGTTGTTTTTTCGGAAGTTTTAGCCCAGAAATATCATCCCTATTATCAAAATTTTATCTTAAGCAAATCGGGTGAGGAACGATTTATTGCCTGGAACAATACCATGCTGCAAGATTCAGAGGGAAACATCATTGGCACGATCAGCATTGGGGAAGATATTACCGAACGACAAAAGCTAGAACAGATTAAAAATGAGTTCATTGGTATTGTCAGCCATGAACTTCGGACTCCTTTGGCAGGAATTCAAATGTCATTGGGGCTAATAAAAAGTGGGGTTTACGATCAAAAGCCCGAAAAATCTAGACGCATGATTGAAATTGCCCTCCTCGATACCAATCGATTAGTGAACCTGGTTAATGATATTTTAGATTTGGAGCGCCTAGACTCCGGGCGGGCAATTGTGGAGAAAACTGTTTGCAAAGCTGCCGATTTGATGCAGCAAGCAGTAGAGAGCATCGAGGCGATCGCTACTCAACAGCAGATCTCATTAATCGTTACCCCCACGGATGCAGAAGTCTGGGCAACAAGAGATGCGATCGTCCAAACCTTAACAAATTTGCTCAGTAATGCGATTAAATTCTCACCTGCCGATGCCACAATTCATCTGAGTGCCGAAAACCAGACAGACTTTGTGCTGTTCCAAGTTAGCGATCGCGGACGAGGCATTCCTGCAGATAAACTAGAACTGATTTTTGGGCGATTTCAGCAAGTCGATGCCTCCGACTCCCGCGAAAAAGGAGGCACCGGTTTAGGTTTAGCAATCTGTCGCAGTATAGTTGAGCGGCATGGCGGCAAAATCTGGGCGGAAAGTATCTTAGGTGAAGGCAGCACATTTTGCTTCACCCTACCCTTACGCACCATTGAATAACGCTTAGATTAATCTCTAGCATCAATCCCAAATTCAAAATCTCCAATCCAAAATCCCATGACTGACAGACAAATTCTAGTTGTTGACGATGAAGAACACCTTCGGGAACTCGTGCAGGCCTGCTTAGAAGATTTAGGCGGATGGAAAACAGTGGGGGCAGGATCGGGAGAGGAATGTTTACAAATACTGCAAATAGAACGACCCAACGCCATTTTGCTGGATGTATCTATGCCGGGAATGGATGGATTTGCTGTGTACGATCGCCTCCAGTCCGATCCGATTACTCGATCGATTCCAGTGATTCTGCTGACAGCGAAAGTTTTGCCCAGCGATCGGACTAAATTTGCCCAAATGGCGGTAGCTGGGGTAATTGCCAAACCCATCCAACCCATCACCCTGACGGAAGAAGTAGCAGAAATTTTGGGATGGGATGATTGACTTTCACGATTTTTGTGAAATTTTGTAACAACAATCGAATCTTTACCAAATCCTTACCGTTGCTATTTAGTCTCCTCTTATGCAGCTAACAGTTCTTTGCATTAAAAGGAGACTCAATGAATGCTTTTCAGGCTTTGAATGATGTAAATCAGGATCTCGCAGGTTCATTTTCCGGTTTGCCCGCTGGTTGTCAGCAATCCACACCTTGGATCGATCGTACAGAGGAAACACCGATCGCAGGCATTAAAATTCAAGAAAAGGATGTGACACTTATCCTTAAAGTTAGTTCACATTTCTGACATTCATCTTGTCAAATTGAATCTCCACATCACTCCACAAACTGTTTTAATCCAAGGTCAACCTACCGAAGCTGCGGGAGTAGAAGGTTATTTCTTATATCTTGCACCATTCTCAATTAGCCTTTTAGGAACAGGCAAGATGCCTGTTCCACAAGAAAATCTACTCTTTGTGGAACGGGCATCTTGCCCGTTCTTGAGAATAATGCAAGATGTGAATTATTTCCTTCCTAGTGGATTTCAAACTCTCATCCCGTTGCCCCACCGCGTACATCCTGAAACCTATGGGACTGAAATACACTCGGATGGTTTAACAATTCAGCTTGCTAAAGAGTTGAGAGTTCCGCCATCCCAAGTTCGGATTCAACTCTCAAATACACATCTTTGAGCGATTGCTTAAAGATGTGTATTTGAGACTCAATTGGCCACCAAAAAAATAATTTATAATCAACAAAAAAAAAAGAACGCTTTGCAAGTAGCTAATTACGATCGCAGTCTCCTGCCCGAAAACAAGATGAAAGGGAAGCAAATTCTCATCGTGGATGACCAAGAACACCTCCGCGAACTGATACAGTTGTGCCTGGAAGACCTCGCGGGATGGAACACCCTGGTGGCCGAATCAGGACTAGAATGTTTACAAATCCTACAAACAGAACGACCTAACGCTATTTTGCTGGATGTATCTATGCCGGGAATGGATGGATTTGCTGTGTACGATCGTCTCCGATCCGATCCCATAACTCGATCGATTCCAGTGATTCTGCTGACAGCAAGAGTTATGTCAAGCGATATGGCTGAATTTGCCGAAATGGGTGTTGCTGGGGTAATTCGCAAACCATTTGAAGCCACCACCCTGCCGGGAAAAGTGGCAGAGATTTTGGGATGGGATGATTGACACTCCCCGGTATGGCAGACGCAGGATTCTTAAGACTTTACCTCTACATTCATAAAGTTGCTGCTTCAACCCAACTTACAGCACTTGGCAACAAAAGACAAATACACTTTCGATAAAAAAGAGGTTTTTATGACAAGCTGTCTTTGCTGCACGAATCAAATGCTGCGTCACCTTCGCCACAGTCAAGTATACTGGTTTTGCCGTCAGTGTTGGCAAGAAATGCCTGTTTACCATCTTAACAGCTACGGTTCATCGCCCTCTATAAATTTATACTAATTATAAAAAATCATGCAACAGTAGCTGTAGGGTGCGTCGCTATCAAAATTTATCAAAAAAAGCGACTATCTCACAGCGACGCACCTTACAAACAGTTTTTCAGGAAACAAACCAAAAACTCATAACTGTTGCAAACTTTTGGAGAATTGGTATTAGTTAGAGAGTTAAGGATGAAGAAGCAACTTTCTTCAGAGACGGTAGTTTAAAGGTTAAATTCCATCGCACAGGCGTGAGGCCCGTGCCGCAATGGAGGCGGATGAATAAAAGGGAGCTCGCACTTACGGGCTAAACCTCTTCAAAAATCGCGCCTCGCTGCTGTAGATTCACCTGCATTTCCTCATCGATTCCTGAATTGTTTCCGAATCTGGCTGACTCGACATTCGCACCGCTGAAATTAGTATTTGTTAAGTTCACTTCCAGCAGATTTGCGCCGCTCAAATTGGCACCGCTGAGATTAGCTAAAGCTAGACTTGCTTTGTGCAAATCTGCGCCGCTTAAATTAGCATTTCCTAAGAAAGCGCCACTCAAATCTGCACCGCCGAATTTGGCATTTTGCAAGTTGGCGTCGCTGAAATCGACATCGCTTAAGTTTGCACCTCGGAAATTTGTCCGATCGAGATTTGCGCTGCTAAAATCCACTGCACTTAAAGTCGTCCCGCGCAAGCTGCTGCCCGCGAAATCCAGTGCTGGACTGAGATTGGCGATTTTTGCCAACTCTGCAAAGTTGTCGGTTTCAGCGGAGATAATGCGATCGACCATTTCCTGCAATTCCGATTCAGATTCCGGGACAATTTCCACCTCGGGCTGTTCAACCGGAGGCAAATTGTAGGACAATAGCGCCCAACCGATCGCCGGTTGGAGTTTATTTTTTTGCAGATATACAGTCAGGATTCTTTCTAAAACCGAATGTTGATTGGGCGTGATATCGTGCGGCCACAAACCCTCCGCATCGGCGAGAAAAATATCTTCTTTCGCAACTTGAAAAGTTGCTGTAATCCGCAATGGTTTGGCGGAAAATTGTCCCAGTTTAGCACTTTTCAGCAAACCTTTTAATACTGATTGGCCCTGTTCTAATGCAAAAATCCAACCTGGCGTTGTATCATCGCCTATTGTGGAAATGCGACAAAACGTGCAGTCAGTTTCATTTATTTTTTCCGCATTATTGCTGTCTCGAACTCCCCGCAGATTTTCAGTTAATAAAACTTCTGAACTGCTTTGAATAAGCTGCGTTTCTTCTATTGGCGAAAGCTTGAAAGAACCGACTAACTGGCGCGATGCTACGGGAATTTCGCAGTTTTCCAGATTGAGCTTGAGCGTCCCGCCTTGCAGGCCAAATTTGACGCGACCGCCGAGCATGGGTTCCCAATGCTCGTTAAAATTCAAGCTCAAGTGAATGTCGAGCTGCTGGGTTTGGGCTGCAACCGATGCAACTGGAATTGCTTCTAATTGCATCCACAAGCAATCTGGGTATTTGTTGTGAGACTCTAGCGATCGCATATCGGGTAGAATTGCTGGCACTACCAGCCTGTAATTGATATTTAAATTAGTTTATCATCTCTATTTTATCACAATACAGCTTTTTTTTGTGGGTAAAATTGTAAATTTTGTTTAATTTGCTCAGCAAGTCATTAGTTTTGCTGAATTTGGCTTTTTACCCAATTCCGAAATGCTTTCACTAATTCCAAATAGTCCATTGTTTCTGCTTGTTCCAAAAATCCGACAATCTCTAATATCGGTAAGCTGGGAAATGCTAAACTGATCTCGCACTCAACGTATTCTCCATTTTCAAATCTGTTGATTCTGAGCCGCGATCCATTATAAATCCAAACTTCCGGAACTCCCAAATCCGCATAAACCTGCAAGCTATTTTCCGAACGGCTGGTAATATCAATTTCCACTACTAAATCCGGCGGATCTTGATTCATGTCGATTCTTTTTTTGCCTTTAACTGCACTAATATTTTGGATGTAAAAACATTCATCAGGTTCTACACCGCTAAGTTCAGGACGTTTAAATGTGGTAGAACCAAGAGGTTCAATTTTCACATCTAATTCTTCAGCTAAGGTTTCCACAAATCGACCCATTACTTTTTTGTAAACTTCGTGTTCTGGGGATGGTACCATAATTTCAAGATTGCCGCGATTATATGTCAGTCGAATTTGCCGATCGCCGATTTCGGCAAGCAAAGTTTCGTAGGTTTGCCAACTGATACCTGATAGCTGGACGCTTTGTTCTGGCCGAGCGAGAGTTTGAGCAGTCATCTGATTTTAGATTTTAGATTTTAGATTTTAGATTTTAGATTTCTCCCGCGAATAAATCCGGGTCAGAAAGCAAATTGTTTTGGATGATATAGCAGTCCTAAATCTGTCGCAAAATCGAGCGAGATCGGAATCCTTGTAGTGCGAGCATCTTGCTCGCGTACTATTTTTCAAATCATTTAGGATTGCTATAGTGCTAGTTTTATGCTTCATTTCTTTGCAGTTTTACATTATATCATCGAAGGAAGCTCGATCGCTCTTTAATTACTAAGTTAAAATATGTGCGTTCGAGCCAGAATGTTTAGTCACCCATCTGCGCCGGAAATACCGCAGATAAATCGAGAGACAAATCTGGGAAACCTGGAATTACCACAACCTCATTCGGCAAAACCACTCGTTTGACTCGATAGTCGAAACCACCTCTTTGTTTTTGATAAGGTTCGCTGTGCATTTCCAGTTGAATATCTACCAAATTAAATATCCAATAATCAGAAATTCCCGATTCAGCATAGAGAGATAACTTGGTTCTCCTGTCGTACTTCAAAGTAGAATCAGAAACCTCAATTACCAACAAAATATCAGCAGCTAAAGGATGAGAAGATAAATAATTGTCAGAACGATTGCGGGCGATCGCAACATCAGGCTCTGGTTCGCTATCATCCGACAAGGTAATTGGGTCTTGACCGCGCACGATCGCTCTTTTTCGCAGCAGCGGGTACAACTCTCCTAACAGCAGCGAATTACAAACAGAGTGAAACGTACCTTTTGCAGCCATTTTGATAATTTCTCCGCGAATCAATTCAAATCGGTTATCGGACTCAAAAAAACCCAGTTCTTCCAAACGGTGGTATTCTGCGATCGAGAATCGTTTTGCAGTTACGGCACTCATAGCTTTTGTTACCCTCTACAATTACCAACATTCCCCATTCTACTCAAAAATCCCGCCCCGCGCCCTCAACTCAATTTTCACCGCTTCCGAAATCCCCAAACAACCAGAAAACGTGGCATTTTCCACCACAGCATTTTTTAAATCAGCGCGGCTCAAATCAGCACCGTTTAAATTCGCACCGCTCAAATCAACACCGCTCAAATCAGCATTTTTTAAATTAGCGTCAGTCAAATTTGCATCGACTAAAATCGCATTCGGTAAATAAGCACTGCTCAAATTTGTGCCGGTTAAATTTGCACGGCTCAAATTTGCCCGGGGCAACTTTGTTCGCAAATCAGCACCGCTTAAATTGGCGCTGCTGAGTTCAGCATCCCGCAAGTTAGCATTGCACAAATTAGCATCAATTAAAATAGCAGCGCTCAGCAAAGCACCGCTGAGATCCGCCAAGGTCAAATCTGCGCCCCGGAAATTTGTCTCGCGCAAATCTGCACCGTTAAAATCAGCGTAGTGCAAGTCAAAACCGCTTAAATTAGCCCCGGCAAAATCCTCAACCGGATTCAAACCAACTGTTTCTGCAAGTTGTAAAAAGTTTTTATTTTTATCGTTTAAAAACAGTTCCCGGACGATCGCCAATTGCTGCTGTCGGTACTCGTCGGCCTTCTCGTAATCTGCTAAATACTTGTAAGCGAGCTTCAAATTCTTGAGAGCACTGCGCTCAACGCGATCTTCCTTGCTGGCGCGCGCGATCGACAACTGCTGGTGATAACATTCGATCGCACCAGGCAAATCTCCATTAGCATCGCAAGCTAGCGCCAAATTGCCCAAAGCTTCCAGCTCAGAGCGCCCGTCGCCAGTTTCCCGCGCGATCGCCAAACGCTGCTGCTGGTAATCAATAGCATTAGAAAAATCTGAGCGAGCACAGCAAGCATTGCCCAGATTTCCCAAAGCATTTGCCTCGCCCCGGCGATCGCCAATTTCCCGCGCTAACACCAAATGCTGCTCGTAGCAGTCGATCGCCTGAGCATAATTTCCCAGCGCTTCGTAAGCTACGCCCATATTGCCCAGCGCCGCACCCGATCGCCGCTTATCGTCCATTGAGCGATACAGCGCCAGCGCTTCCTGCCAAGAATCCAGAGCCGCCTCAAATTGGCGCGCCTGATATTGCGAAATCCCCTGCTTGATTAGCTCGCTAGCTTGTTCGCTCATCATGTCAAAATTAGTTAATAACTAAAGTTGATATTAATCCGTAATCGGCAATCAGTAATCGGTAATTGGTAATCGGTAATCGGTATGGCTCATATCGTTTCCGGTTGCATCGATCGGAATAATATATTTGGATAATGTCAGCGCTCACGTCGTCCCCGCTCGCGGCGTGGCTCGCGAGCGGGGACGACGTGAGCGCTACATAATTCCGATGCTACCAGATTTGATATCACTCTCCCTCTCTCCCCCATTCTCCCCCATTCTTTCTCATTCTCCCCCTCTCCCCCATCCGTATTTTCACGTCCGTGCAAAAAAAAGACAAAAAAAGAGAGAGCTACCTAAGTAACTCTCTCTACCATCAGGGTGCATCTACATAACACAATATAACACGATCGGGATGAGGGGTGAAACCCCCAAACGTGAAGATGTTGTAAAGAAATGTAGATGAATTATAAAGTTACCATCCAGCGGGAAGCGCCAGAGCGCGGCGGAATCGAGAAAAACCGCCCGCCGCGAACGCTACACAACCCCCTTAATGACTGCATTGCCTCAACCGTTAAGCTTCGCCACCAGCAGCTCGTTGGTCAATTTGGGATCGGCTCTGCCGCCCGTCTCCTTCATCACCTTGCCGACAAAAAAGCCCAGCAGCTTAGTTTTGCCGGCTCGGTACTGTTCGAGCTCCTTGGGATTGGCGGCCAAAACTGCATCGATCGCCCGATCGATCGCCCCAGTATCCGAAATTTGAATCAAACCCTTGCTCTCTACGAACTTCTGAGGCGAACCGCCGTTTGCCAGCAACTCCGGCAAAATATCCTTAGCGATTTTGCCGCTGATCGTGCCGGCATCAATTAGCGCCAGCAGTTCGGCTAAATCCTGCGGTTGGAAAGGAATTTCTGCGATCGCCAGCTTTTCATTTTTCAGGTAAGCAGTAATATCGCCCATCACCCAATTAGCAGCTTGTTTCGCAACAGCACCGGCGGCGATCGACTTTTCAAAATACTCCGCCACCGCTTTGTCGTCAGTCAGCACCCGCGCGTCGTAGGGAGAAAGAGCGAGCTCAGTTTCGTAGCGGTGGCGCTTTTGGGCCGGCAATTCCGGCAGTTGAGCTTTCCAATCCTGCAATTGCTCGGCCGAAACTTCGATCGGAGGCAAATCCGGTTCCGGGAAATACCGGTAATCGCTGGCACCTTCCTTAATCCGCATACTGAAAGTACACTGCTTGTTTTCATCCCAAAGCCGCGTTTCTTGGACGATGGTTTCGCCATTTTCCACAGCTTGAATTTGCCGCTCGATCTCGTAATCGATCGCCCGTTCGATCGCATTAAAAGAGTTCATATTTTTAATTTCCACCTTCGTGCCGAACTCTTTTCTGCCAACGGGGCGCACTGAAATATTCACGTCGCACCTGAGCGAACCTTCCTGCATATTCCCGTCGCCAACACCGATGTAGCGCACGATCCGGCGCAATTCTTGACCGTATTCGGCAGCTTCCGCGCCCGATCGCAAATCCGGTTCCGAAACAATTTCGATTAGAGGCACACCGGCGCGGTTGTAATCCACCATTGAATAAGTAGAACCGCTGAGCCGATCGCTGCCGCCGTGAACCAATTTTCCGGCATCTTCCTCCATGTGCAAGCGAGTGATCCCGATTTTTTTTCTAGTAGAATTTCCCGTCTCGTCCACCAGTTCAATTTCTAGCCAACCGTTAGTAGCGATCGGCAAATCGAACTGAGAAATTTGATAATTTTTCGGCAAATCGGGATAGAAATATTGCTTGCGGTCAAACTTACTGTAAGGTGCGATTTCGCAGTTGAGAGCCAGCCCTGCTTTCACCGCATACTCCAGCACTTTTTGATTTAATACTGGCAATACTCCAGGCATTCCCATACAAATTGGGTCAATATTAGTATTTGGGGCATTGCCAAATTCTGTAGAAGAACTGGAGAAAATTTTAGTATTCGTACTCAATTGACAGTGAGTTTCGAGACCGATAATGGCTTCGTACTGAGTTTGGTTTTTTATCGAAGAGGGTGCAGCAGCAGTCATAAGCGACCTAAAAGACTGAATAACTTTACATTTTATTTTAGCTTTTTATTGACCAAACCGATTTGAGATTATTTGTCGGTAGCGCTTGTTGACCAATTGGCACCGGCACAAGCGCCGAGCCGCAGCGATATCCTTTCGATCGCTCCCAAACAACAACCCTGTGCAAAAATATACTTAACGCCAGCTCCCGCCCGCACGCTTGCCCAGGAGAGTTTTAGATCGATCGACCGCAATTGCCGATCTGCACGCCAAACCCTTTTACTGGCAGTCTTTAATAGCACCGCCCGCTTCCAGCGATCGACTCCGCCCATAAATTAAAAGTTAAAAATGTATAATTTAACAGGAAATTACATATTTTTAATTTTTAAGCTTTAATTTTCAATTCTCAAAGTAACACTTGCCTAAGTGTCAAAAATATGCCGGAAATTCCCGTTGAAAGTGCCGCACTATTTCAGAACAGCATCACTGAGCTAGATCGGGCGGAATCAGCCCTCGAACTCGCTTGGAACGAACTCGAAAAACAAACAGCAGCAACCATCGATTGCATTGCCAAATCCGGCTCAGCAAACGCACAGGAAATCAGCGACCGCTTTGCCGAGGCTAAGCAACTCCGCCAGCAACTTCAAACTCAGATCAAACAAGCCAACTCGCGGCTGGAATTGCACCTAGAAAACTCGCCAATGGCAGTTATAGAGTGGGACAGGGAATTTCGGATAGTGCGGTGGTCGCCAATGGCAGAACAAATATTTGGCTGGAGTGCAGCAGAAGTAATCGGCAAAGACTGGCACGAATTGTCAATAGTTCATCAAGAAGACTTGGAGCAAGTGTGCGCCGTCACAAATCAACTGTTACAGGGCAGCGAACCCCGCAACATTTGCCACAACCGCAACCATACCAAAGATGGCTCGGTAATTTACTGCGAATGGTACAATTCTGCACTAATCGATGAATCGGGAACAGTAGTTTCAATTCTCTCTTTTGCCAGAGACTTAACCGAACACCACCGCACTCAAGAAGAACTGCACAGGCGCGAACAAGCTTTCAGCACCCTAGCAGAAAATGCGACCGATATCATCGCCCGGTTCGATCGAGAATTGCGCCACATTTACCTCAACCAAGCAGTCGAAGCTGTTACCGGAAAACTCCGGGGCGAATTCATCGGCAAAAGTAACAAGGAATTAGGAATGCCGGCACAGCTTTGCAACTTATGGGATGAGGCTTTTTTTAAAGTTTTCCGTACTGGCAAACAAGAAACTATAGAATTTGAATTGGCTACTCCTGACGGTATAAAATACTACCACAGTCGAGTCAGTCCCGAATTTGCTGAAGACAATTCAGTCGAAACAATTTTAGTGATCGCCCGCGACATCACAGAACTAAAACAAGTCGAATCCCAGTTGCGGCAAAGCGAAGCCAAATTTAGATCCCTAGTTGATTCTAACTTGATCGGCATAATTTATTGGGACATTAACGGCTGCATTACAGATGCAAACGGCGCTTTTTTAAACACGGTAAATTACACGCGGGACGAGCTGCTTGCAGGAAGAATTAACTGGCAAGAAATGACACCGCCAGAATACGTGGGTTTAGACACAGAAAAAGTTGCCGAACTGATGGCAAGAAATACGGTTTCTCCCTTTGAAAAAGAATACATCAGATCCGATGGTAGCCGCGTTCCGGTGCTGCTGGGCAGCTCATTTTTAGAAGGAACTAAGCAGTTTGGTGTCAGTTTTGTGCTGGACTTAAGCGATCGCAAACAGGCCGAATCAGAACTGCAAAAACATCAAGAACTTTTAGAGAGCATCCTGACAACTATCCCCAACTTTCTCTACATTTACGATGCAGTAGAAAACAGAAATATTTATGCAAATGAATCGGTCACAGCGATGCTCGGCTACACTGCAAAAGAATTGCAAGATTTGGGTACAGATGCTCTGGCTAACTTGGTTCATCCCGAGGATATGTCAAAACTAATTACAGGTATGGAGCGGCTAACACACAGCAGCAATCCCCATGAAACAGATGACATAGACTACAGAATTAAACACAAAAACGGGGAGTGGCGCTGGGTGCACGATCGGTCTACAATCTTCAAAAGAACCCCAGACGGACAAATGAGCCAAGTTATCGGTTCCGTACTCGACATCACCGATCGCAAACAAGCCGAAGAATCATTAAAACAGCAAAAAGAACTGCTGCAAACTATCTTCGACAACGTGCCGGTCATGGTCGCATTCTTCGGCAGCCACGGTGAAATAAACTGGGTAAACCGCCACTGGGAACAAGTGCTCGGCTGGAGTTTTGCAGAAGTCAAAGACCGCGATATTTTGGCAGAATTTTATCCGCAGCCAGAATACCGCCAATACGTTTTGGATGAAATCCAAGCAGCAACTCAGAACTGGGGCGACTTCAAAACAAAAGTTAAAGACGGGCGAATAATCGACACTTCTTGGGCAAATGTTCGCCTTTCCGACGGCAGGTGTATCGGCATTGGTCAAGATATCACCGAACGGAAACGAGCAGAAGCTGAACTCAAAGAACTCAACGAAACTTTAGAAGCTCAAGTCGCCCAGCGTACCGCAGAATTAGAGACTTTTTTTGACGCTTTGCCGGACTACATTTATGTTGTAGAACGCGACAATATGCGCCTGTCTTTTGTCAACCAGCCTCTTGCCGGATTTTCCGGTTTCGACAGCAGGCAGCAGATGCAGGGAAAAACCATTTTTGAGTGCTATCCCAGCGAACTCGCAGAACTATTTCGCGGGGAAAATTTGCAGGTATTTGAATCAGGAAAAACTCTCCACTACCAGGAAAAATTTGTGACTGCGGGTGGCAATGCTTACTTTGACACGTTTAAAATTCCGCTGAGAAATCTCGACGGCGAGGTTTATGCTTTAATTCGCACTGCTCGCGATATCACTGAGTTGGTAGAGACAAAACAAGCCTTGTCAGAACGTACAGAGCAATTAGAAGCTGCCAATAAAGAATTAGAATCTTTTTCCTATTCAGTTTCCCACGACTTGCGCGCACCTTTGCGACACATTTCAGGTTTTGTGAGTGTCTTGAAGCAGCGGTTAGAATCAACAGATGCTTTGAGCGATCGCAAAATAGTTCACTATATCGAAATAATTGAAGACAGCAGCCAAAAAATGAGCTTGTTGATTGACGGTTTGCTCGCCCTGTCGCGGGTGACTCGCACCGAGTTAATGCAAATTCCGATCGATCTTGCGCGTTTGGTGCAAACTGCGATTAAATTGACTAAACCCCCAACTGTCGCAGAGCCGGGGCAAACTCCCCCCAGCGTTGAATTTGCCGTCGGAGATTTGCCGGCGGCGATCGGAGATCCAACTTTGCTGCAACAGGTGTTCAGCAACTTGATTAGCAACGCCGTCAAGTTCAGCCGCGGGCGCACTCTGGCTACAATAATTATTGATGGTTTACCGGATGGAACGATTTTTGTCAAGGATAACGGCGTGGGTTTTCCGATGGAATATGCCGATCGGCTGTTTGGAGCCTTTCAGAGGCTGCACTCCCAGAGAGAGTTTGAAGGTACAGGCATCGGTTTGGCGATCGTCCAGCGGATTATTCACCGCCACGGTGGCACGATTTGGGCAGAAAGCGTACCTAGTCAAGGAGCCACGTTTTACTTTAAACTAGGGCAAACAATCTCAAACGGTAATATAGATTCGTAAGTTAACAGTATAATAGTTTTAAATTGTAAATTTAAAACTATTATACTGTTAAATAAGTCACAATCGTTGAGAGCATCCGAATGAGTGCTTTCACAGGAATGTTCCCTGTGGAAGATTCAAGCGACAAATATAGGCTTTGCCGTGCAAGATGCTCGCATTCCTAAAAAGCGCTTTTTACAGAATAGGGATGCTCCCCAATCGGTTCGGTGAGCCCTCGGCTGCGGGTACTAAATAAAAGTTCTGAGAAGATAATATATAATTAATTTTTATAAAAATCACTAAAATTTTCGATATAAAATTAACAAAACTCACTTTAATAAATGACATTTAGCAACAACAAGAACAACAAATTTAACACTTCAAAATGCCTTATGTCAGATATAAATCAGACCAACTATCGGCTAATAATGGTAGCAGAACCAACATTAAAATTGTTGATTGTCGAAGACATGGCAGAAGATATGGAATTAATAGTGCTCGCCTTAGAATCGGGGGGAGTAAATTTTAATTTCGACACGGCCGAAACAGCAACAGAGTGCAGAAAACTGCTCGAAAATTGCAAGTACGACGCTGTACTGTCAGATTACCGCCTGCCGGGTTTCAACGGTTTAGAAGTGTTGAAATTAATGCAGGAATTAGGGCAAGACATACCATTTATTTTAGTAACGGGAAGTTTGGGAGAAGAAGCAGCAGTAGAGTGCATCAAAGCCGGAATGACCGATTACGTATTAAAAGGGCGGCTGTTTAGATTGCCAACAGTCTTAGAACGATCGCTCCAAGAATACAAAATGCGCCACCAGCAGCAAGAAGCGATCGCCAAAATTCACCGGCAAGCTCAGCGAGAAACGATCGTCAACCGCATCGGCCAAGCCATGCGCGAAACTCTCGTACTCGACGAAGTGCTGCAAACCACCGCCGATCAACTGCATGAAGCTCTAGAAATTAGCGGCTGCGCGATTTTGCAGCCAGATACCGCAGGCGGGATCGGGATTCGGTACATGAGCTCAAAGGCAGTCAACAGAGAACGGGCGATCGGGCTAAATTGCGAATTTGCCCAACACTATCGCTCCTCCCTCGCCAGCGGAGAAACGATCGCGATCGCCGAGTTATCGACTCTGGCCCCGTCCCTGCAAGCAGCAGCCGAAATTTTAGGGTTTCGCGCGATCGCGATCGCGCCGCTGCTCTACCAGCACTCATTTTTGGGAGGAATTTGCCTCTTCCAGTGCGATCGGCCGCGCTCTTGGAGCGCTGAAGAACTATCGCTAGTCAAAGTCATAGCCGATCAGTGCGCGATCGCGATCCACCAAGCCGAACTCTATCAACAAGCCCAAACCGAACTCGCAGAACGCAAGCGCGCCGAAGCAGCAGTCCGCGGCATCCAGCAGCAGCTAACCACAATGGCAGCTAACATTCCCGGCTCAGTCTACCGCCTCGTGCTGCATCCAGACGGCACAACCTCCATGCCCTACATCAGTCCGGGCGTGCGCGAAGTTACTGGATTCGGGCCCGAAGAAGTAATGGCACGCCCGGAACTGTTGACCGAAATCATCCATCCAGAGGACAAAAGCTCGTGTGACAAAAGCGTAGCAGCATCGAGCTCGAATCTTTTGCCCTGCGATCGCCAGTACCGGATCGTGTTAAATTCCGGCGAGGTGAAGTGGGTGCAAGACAGCGCCAGATTTTCCAAAAACGAAAACGGCGACGTAATTATAGACGGAGTAGCTCTCGACATCAGCGATCGCAAACTTGCCGAATCATCCCTGCGGCAAAGCGAACAGCGATTTCGATCGCTGATTGAAAACGCCACAGACATCACGATCATTCTTGACGCCGAGGGAATGTTCCGCTACATCAGTCCTTCCGTCAAGCGAATTTTAGGATACGCGCCCCACCAGGCGCTCGGGCGCAACGCCTTACGGGCAGTTCACCCCGATGACTGCGCCGCGATCGCCCAAACCCTCCACAAAGCCCTTGAAAACCCCAAAAGAAGCCAGTCCCCAGTTGAGTACCGAGTCCGCCACCGCAACGGTTCCTGGTGTTATGTAGAAGCTGTAGCCACCAACTTGCTGCACGATCCCGCAGTCAAGGGGATCGTCGTCAACTGCTACGACATCACTCAGCGTAAACTCGCCGAGGAACAACTGCTGCACGACGCTTTTCACGACGCCCTCACCGGATTGCCCAACCGAGCGCTATTTATCGATCGGCTGGAACACTCTCTGAGGCTGGCAACACGGCGCAAAGACTACTTGTTTGCCGTGCTGTTTCTCGATTTAGATAGATTTAAATTAGTCAACGATTCTCTCGGCCACGCCATCGGGGATCAACTGCTAGTAGCGATCGCGCAGCGTCTACAAACTTGTCAGAGGGGAGGAGATACAGTGGCCCGCCTCGGAGGAGACGAGTTCGTGCTTTTGCTCGAAGACATCGACGGCATAAATGAAGCTACCAACATTGTCAACCGCCTGCAAAAAAAAATTACCTCTCCCATCCTTCTCGGCGGACACGAAGTATTTATCACCGCCAGCATCGGCATTGCTTTGAGTTCTGGCGAATACCTAGAACCGACCAACCTGCTGCGAGATGCCGACACAGCAATGTACCGCGCCAAAGAACTCGGCAGAGCCCGACACGAAGTTTTCAACAGTTCCATGCACGCCCACGCTTTGTGGCTGCTGCAGCTAGAAAACGACCTGCGGCGGGCGATCGAATCAATTAGAGACCCGGCCAGAGAAGAAGACTCTCCCCAATCCCCCCAATCTCCCCAATCTCCCCAATCAGGCTTACCTCCCTTATCCGCAGCGTCCCAGTTTATCCTTCACTACCAGCCGATCGTGTCGATCGCCAACAGCACAATTACCTGTTTTGAGGCCTTAGTGCGCTGGCAGCATCCAGAACGCGGCTTAGTTTCCCCCGGCGAATTCATCACAATCGCCGAAGAAACCGGCTTGATCGTACCCCTCGGCCGCTGGGTACTCCGCACAGCTTGCCACCAAATCCGCGAGTGGCAGCAGCTATTTCAAAGCAACCCGCCTTTGAGCGTCAGCGTCAACCTTTCAGTCAAACAGTTTTCTCAGCCAGATTTAATCGAATACATCGACCAAGTTCTCGAAGAAAGTCACCTCGATGGCAGCAGTTTAAAACTAGAAATTACAGAAAGCGTGCTCATAGAAAATTCCGAATCAGTAACAGCAATGCTGGTGCAGCTCAGAGCCCGAAACATACACTTGTGCATTGACGATTTCGGCACCGGCTATTCATCACTCTCCTACCTGCACCGCTTCCCCACCAATATCTTAAAAATAGACCGCTCTTTTGTTAGCAGGATGGGAGGTGAATTCGATTTCAGCAAAGGAGGCATTGACCCGACAGAAATTGTGCGATCGATCGTTACTTTGTCGCACAATTTAGGCATGGATGTAGTAGCCGAAGGAGTCGAAGAAGCCTCGCAACTATCTATACTCAAAGGGTTAAAATGTGAGTACGCCCAAGGATTCTTTTTCTCAAAGGCAGTAGACTCTCAAACAGCAGCAGCCCTAATCCGACAGCAAGCAGAAAATCAGAATTTGCTGACATTTAGTGTGTTAGAGAAAGGCTATTAAAAAAACACGGCATTTTGTGCGTCCCATTTCAGCATAAAATCTTAAAATATTTTAAAGCTGTCCCTAACTACTGGCGTCAGTTAATAACTACGGCATCCAAATCACTATGACTATTGGCTACCTCGCCCTCGTTCTTCACGCCCACTTGCCTTTTGTCCGCCACCCCGAAAGCGACTACGTTTTAGAAGAAGAATGGCTGTTTGAGGCGATCGCGGAAACCTACATTCCCCTGCTGCAAGTCTTTGAAGGGCTCAAGCGCGACGGCATCGACTTTAAAATTACCATGAGCATGACGCCGCCCTTGGTGGCAATGCTGCGCGACCCATTGCTGCAAGACCGCTTCGACGACCACTTGGCTAAACTTGAAGAATTAGCGGATCTCGAAATCGAACACAACAGCGGAAACGGTCACCTCCGCTATTTGGCAGAACATTACGCCGCCCACTTCTCTCAAGTTCGGAACTTTTGGGAAAAGTACGATCGAGATTTAGTAAAAGCCTTCAAAGAACACCAAGACACCAACAACCTCGAAATCATCACCTGCGGCGCTACCCACGGCTATTTACCGCTGATGAAAATGTACCCCGAGGCAGTTTGGGCGCAAATTCAAGTAGCCTGCGACAACTACGAAGAAAACTTCGGCCGCCGACCAAAAGGCATTTGGCTGCCCGAATGCGCCTACTACGAAGGCTTAGAGAGGATGTTAGCCGACGCAGGCCTCCGCTACTTTCTCACAGACGGTCACGGCATCCTCTACGCCCGCCCGCGTCCCCGCTACGGCAGCTACGCCCCGATTTTCACCGAATGCGGAGTAGCCGCCTTCGGCCGGGATCACGAATCATCGCAGCAGGTTTGGTCTTCCGAAGTCGGCTATCCAGGCGCGGCCGAATACCGGGAATTCTACAAAGATTTGGGCTGGGAAGCCGAATACGACTACATTAAGCCCTACATCATGCCCAACGGCCAGCGGAAAAATACCGGGATTAAATATCACAAAATCACCGGTCGCGGATTGGGTTTAGGCGATAAACAGTTGTACGATCCTTACTGGGCAAGGGAAAAAGCGGCCGAACACGCCAGCAACTTTGCTTTCAACCGGGAACGGCAAGTCGAACACCTGAACGGCATCATGCAGCGTCCCCCGATTATTGTTTCACCTTACGACGCCGAACTTTTCGGTCACTGGTGGTACGAAGGGCCTTGGTTCTTAGATTACCTGTTCCGCAAGAGTTGGTACGACCAAAATACCTACGAGATGACGCATTTAGCCGATTATTTGCGGGAAAATCCGACTCAGCAAGTTTGCCGCCCGTCTCAGTCTAGCTGGGGTTTCCGAGGTTTCCACGAGTATTGGCTGAACGATACCAATGCTTGGATTTACCCGCACTTGCACAAAGCTGCGGAACGGATGATTGAGTTGGGAAGCATGGAACCTGCGGATGAGTTGCAGTGGCGGGCTTTGAACCAGGCCGCGCGGGAAGTGCTGCTAGCTCAATCCTCTGACTGGGCGTTTATCATGCGTACAGGGACGATGGTGCCCTATGCAGTGCGGCGGACTCGATCGCACTTAATGCGCTTTCACAAGCTGTACGATGAAGTCAAAGAAGGCAAAGTCGATTCCGGTTGGTTGGAGAAGGTTGAGGAGATTGACAATATTTTCCCTGAAATCAACTATCGCGTTTATCGATCGCTTTAAGCAAACTTCGAGCAAATCCCCAAAGTTTAAAACGAGTTGCGACACAAACAAAACCCGCCGTCGCGGGTTTTTTTTCATACAATTGTCATTAGCAATCATGGTTGAATCTCGGAGAGGCTGTGGCACTATATAAAACAATAATTGAGTTGGGATATTTATGAAATTTGAGCCGATCGAAACTCGGGGCTGTGAGGCGTGGACTCAGGAGTGGCTGGCTTATAGCTTGCTTAATTTGTTGACTGCCGTTTTATTTGCCGTCATACTCCTACTAGGAGTAGAACAATCACCTAAATATAGTTTGTTGCAAATGATATTTTTTAGTTTTTTTTATACTGTTTAGTTTTTTGTAAACACTTTCGAGCGGCTCATATCACAATTATTTCATAAATTGTTTTTCTTAATTATATCTTTATTTTTCCGTCAAGGCTCAACAGTGGGGGAGTTCTTAATTATCCACGAGCGAGGAAAGATTAAAGTTTTTTTAAGTTTGACAAAATAAAGGAAATCTTTTGTAATATAAAGAAGAAAGTTGGAAATTTTCTCAAAAAAAGTAATTGGATAAAAGTGTCGCTAAGGTAGTAAAAATGACGGTTTTTCAGAGAAAAAGAGTGTTAAGCTCGGGTAAGCTCAGCAAAAGTAAAAGCTCGCTATTTAATTAAGTTCGATCGATAACAAAGGCTAAGGTAAATTTCATGGCAAACTCAGTTTTAAATCAGCCAAACGCAGCAGCAGGAGTGCAGTGGCAGCCAAAAGATATTATCCGCGGCTTAGTGTGGAAAATTGCGATCGCAACCTGGCTGTTAATGGCCGTAGGCAGCGCCACGCGCGTGATGAATGCGGGGCTCGCTTGCCCCGACTGGCCGCTGTGCTACGGTCAATTAATACCCGCTGCACAAATGAATTTGCAGGTATTCCTGGAGTGGTTTCACCGTTTGGACGCCGCGGCGATCGGCTTGAGCGCGATCGCACTTTTAGGACTATCTTTGTTTTACCGCAGCCGCCTGCCAAAATGGCTGCCGATTGCGAGCGCCGGGGCAGTATTTTTAATCGTTTTTCAAGGCGTATTGGGCGGCTTGACAGTAACGCAACTGCTCAGATTTGACATCGTTACCGCTCACTTGGGAACAGCTTTACTATTTTTTGGCGCCCTGCTAGTCATCGGTTTCATGCTGACTCCCTACGAAGCTACAGGAAATGTCGGTAAATTAGCTTGGGTAAGTTCGATCGCAGCATTGTTAGTTTACCTGCAAAGTTTGCTAGGAGCATTAGTAGGCTCTAGATGGGCGCTGCACCAATGTTTGAACTCCTCAGAATTGTGCTCGGTAATGAACAGCCACATCGCGGGTATCGTACCTGCTACCGCAGCAACTGTAGCAGTAGCAGTCATGGCTTGGCGGCAGCCTGCACTGAGTTCAAACTTGCGAAAACTGGCTAACTGGGCGAGTGTTTGTCTGATTGCTCAATTAGTTTTGGGATTGGCAACTTTCCGGCTGCACCTTCAGGTAGAACCGCTAACAGTCGCCCACCAAGCAGTCGGTGCTGCTTTGCTGGGAACCTTGGTTGCTTTTAGCGTTTTAGCTTGGCGCGATCGGGTTTTATCAGCTTGAGAGTAATATCATGTCCGGTAGCATCGTTGTTATTATAATCCAAGGTCTTGTAGGGGCGGGTTCACCATGATTCTCGATCTAAAAGCCAACACTTTCATAAACCCGCCCCGCCCATACGATCACCAATCAACCGGACAGGATATAAAACGCAGATTTATCTATTCCTTGAGTAAGAGAGGGCTGATTTATCTCTCGTCGGTGGGGGCGGGTTTATTAATCCTTTTAGTTACGGCAGATATCTCTCGTAAAACCCGCCCCTACGAACCAATGACAACTAACTGACAACTAACAACTAACAACTAACAACTAATAACCGATGCAAGAAGTTCTTACAAACAATAGCCCTCGCCTCCACGAAAACTTTTCGCAAGTGGTGAAAAGTTACTACCAACTAACAAAACCGAGAATTATTCTGCTGCTACTAATCACCACATCAGCAGGAATGTGGATGGCCGCCAAAGGAGAAGTAGACCCGCTATTGCTGGTATCAACTATTACTGGAGGCGCTTTGGCTTCCGCGTCTGCTAATACGATTAATTGTGTCTACGACAGCGACATCGATTATATTATGGAGCGCACCCGGTGGCGGCCGATTCCTTCGGGGCGTGTCAAGAAGCGGGATGCTTTGATATTTGCGATCGCCCTAGCTACAATATCCTTTACATTGCTGACAGTTGTTGCCAACTTATTAGCCGCATTGCTAGCGATGTCAGGCATCGTTTTCTACGTCCTAATTTACACCCACTGGCTGAAGCGCCACAGCGTGCAAAACATCGTCATCGGCGGTGCAGCAGGGGCGATTCCCCCGTTAGTTGGGTGGGCTGCGGTTACGGGAGATTTGAGTTGGGGTGCGTGGCTGCTGTTTGGGATTATCTTCCTGTGGACACCGCCGCATTTTTGGGCATTAGCCATGATGATTCGCGACGAATACAAGGAAGTAGGCGTGCCGATGTTGCCGGTAATTGAGGGCGACGAAGCCACAGCCCGCCAAATTTGGATTTACACTCTATTGATGCTTCCTGCAACTTTGCTGCTGGTGTATCCGCTGAATTTAGCGGGCGCTGTGTATGCGGGAACAGCTATTTTCCTCGGTGCTATTTTTGCCCAAAAAGCTTGGTTGCTGTTGCAGACTCCAGAGGATAAGATTGTTGCGCGATCGCTCTTCAAATACTCTATTCTGTACCTGATGCTCTTGTGCGCCGGAATAGTCGTTGACAGTTTGCCTGTGACTCACAATTTTACTACTGCTATTGTGCAAAATGTGCAAACTTTGATTAGTGCAGTTGTAATGTAGTCTGCTTTTAGAGCCCCGACTTCTTGAAGAAGCCGGGGCTCTGGGTATATGCAATCTACCCTCAAACCAACTTAAAGTTGTGGGTATAGAGTTAAGATTGAGTAAGTCTCCTAGGTAATGTATGCCAGTTTTTGCGATCGATCCGAAATTCCTAAACGATAGGTAGAAACTCTATTCGATCTTGATACTCATTATCAAATGAACCTTCAGCTATCAAAATCAACTGCTCAATATTCTCGCCAACCCCTAGCTTTTGATTCAAAATAAAAATTCCCGCTACATGATGTTCTTGAGCTACATGATCTGTCAAATGAACTGGCATTGATTTGCGGTTATTGGTAACTAGAATAAAGTCATTATTTTCACACCAAACTAAAATTTCTGGGTCTAGGGTTCCCCTGGGTGGTGCAGTCAAGTCACCAACTGCCATCACAAATAAATCTGGCTTTAACCGACGTAGTTGCGTGGTGTAAATTGGATCGACATTTTCATCCATAAGATACTTGAAAGCCATAATTCTAAATCGCCAGCTTTTGAGCCTTCAATTTTTTGAGTTTTTCTACCACGGGATTTGGGTTTCGCTTCTGTTCTTCTCTCATGCGATCGCCCCACTCTAGCCAATCTTGTATATACGCTTCTACCGCTTGCTTATTCTGCAAGTAATACAGAATAGTAGCATAGACTTGTTCTAATCTTAGCGAGGGATAAGTCTGGGCAATTTCTTCGGGAGTTTTGGCGCGAAAGAGATAATCAAACAGAATCGTTTCAATTCCTATTCGCGTACCTTTGAGCCGAATATCATCGGCCGCTAGAAAGTTGAAATAATCTTCTAATTGCATACTGATCAGTCTGTGGGCGATGTATTATTTACGATCTTAGCATTTCATCTTTACCAAAGTTGCTGTACAAAGCTTCAAGACGCTTGGCTTCTGCTGCTTGATGGATCAAATCAGTTTCAATTTCTTCGGTGTTGGCATGATAGTAGGTGAGTGCGGCGTAGACTTCGGCGAGGGTGAGATGTCCGATGCGATCGCAAATCTCTTCAGCATTCAATCCTCGCTTGTACCAGGTTACAATCCGGCGAACAGTAACGCCTTTACCGAGGATGTGGGGACATCCACCATGCAGTCCGGGAGTGCGTGTAATGAGCGTACCAATGTCAATAGATACTGCTGCGGTCATAAATTTTATAATCTTAACTATACTCATAATAGATGAAAATCCTATAGAGGCGCACTGGCTATGAACTGGAAAGCACACATTCACTCAAATCCTAAAATTCTGCTTGGCAAGCCTGTAATTAAGGGGACACGAATATCAGTGGAGTTCGTTCTAGGGCTATTTTCAGAAGGTTGGACGCAGCAACAAATTATAGAAAACTACCCAACGCTTAATGCTGAATCTCTACAAGCTGTGTTTGCTTTCGCGGCTGAGTGCCTCAAAGAAGACGTATGTTACACACCTTTACTCTTTGCTGAGGCAAGTTAATGCGGTTTCTGGCCAATGAAAATTTTCCACCAAGTGACTTGACCATTTCGACAGATGAAATTACCCAACGGAGAGAAGGCACTGCTGGGCGACAAGCTTGAGCGATACTCACTAAATATGCAGCATCCCAAAGGAAAAGATAAAGCCATCCTATTTAGAAATCGATTGGGAATTACACTAGAAAACAAAGCTATTTTAGAAGTCGCTTTATTAGAATGTGCGGTCAATCAGGAGGCAGAAATTTATAAAACAGACAACTATGGAACCCAGTATGATATCAAATTTTTCATGACTACGGAAACAGGAAGCTCTTGGGTGCTGTCATGTTGGATGATTCGCACCGATGAAGACTTTCCCAGGTTAACTAATACCTATCCTGTCAATAAGTGAGGATACTATCATGACGTTAGATGAGTATGATGTTGTTGCCTTGACCGAAGAAATTCAGGCAATCCATAAAGACACCTCTCAGCCAATTTTGCTCCGGCCCGGACAAGTTGGCACGATTCTGATGAGCTTTGACGATCGCGCTTATCTAGTAGATTTTGCGGATGCTCAAGGTAATACCTATGCAATGGAAATCGTTCCCTCAGAAAAACTCATGCAACTCGTTTATGAGCCACTTCCTGCCTACGCCTAGCCTACAAATAATACTTTATAGAGTATTGAGCAGGAAATTGCGATCGCAGAATTATATCGGGGTGTGAGTTTGGAGCGATAAATGAAGTAAGCTAGAGACAAAGGTTTTAAACAATTTTAACTAATGCCTGCATCCGTTGCTTATCTGTTTGACAGAATCACAGTGAACCCAAGGCAATGTGGCGGTCGTCCCTGCATCCGGGGAATGCGGATTCGAGTCATCGATATTCTAGAATTGCTAGCTGCGGGTTTGAGTTTTGAGCAAATTATCGAAGAATTGCCAGACTTGGAACTTGAGGATCTCAAAGCGGCGCTTCTCTATGCAGTCCGCAAACTCGACCATCCCGTTTTAGCCGCATGACAATTTGGTTGAATGCTCATCTATCACCAGCCATTGCTGTGTGGATTACTGCTACTTTTGGTGAAATACATTAGCGATCGAGCGATCGGCGGTATTTTACTATTCTATTGGGTATTGTACCGCAAATGCGATACAATTATAAGTTGTGCGGCTGCGCGCAGCGTTGTGGTTATTTCAATGCGGGCGGATTATACTTCCTATCACATAAGAGTGTTTCATGAACGATGTTAACCTTGGTTCCGCAGCAGCAGAACTGATTCGCACTTGTCCCTACGCGAATATCGCAACCTCGTTTGAAGATACGCCGTGGAACACGCCGGTTTCTGCCGTCGCTGATGACGAATTGAATTTTTATTGGTCGTCATGGGTAAATGCCGTTCACTCACAAAACTTGATCAAAAATCCGAACGTCTTTCTCACTCTTTATGATTCCACTCGTCCAAGCGGAACAAACAACTTTAAATGTTTGTATCTGCAAGGCATTGCCGTGTCAGTAACGGCAAAAGAGGAAATCCGGAAAGCTCACGAATTGGTGTATCCGGGCAAAGAGTTGCAACTGGAGCAGTTTTCGCCAGACCCCATCAAAAACTTCTACAAAGCGATACCCAAAGTGGCGTGGCTTAATTGTCTTTCCGTGCGGAACCTCACTCCCAGCACGATAAAAATGCGTGTAGAAGTTTCTATCGAGGAGATTAGGAGATATCATCAGAGTAAGTAGCCATAAGACAACAGCCGCACAAAAATGCGCTGCACACGACCGCCTACAGCCTACAAATAATACTTTACAGAGTATTGAGCTGGAAATTGCGATCGCAGAATTATATCGCGGTGTGAATTTCGAGCGATAAATGAAGTAAGCTAGAGACACAGGTTTCAAACAATTTTAACCAATGCCAGCATCCGTTGCTTATCTGTTTGACAGAATCACGGTGAATTCAAGACAATGTGGCGGTCGTCCCTGCATCCGGGGAATGCGGATTCGAGTCATCGATATCCTAGAGTTGCTAGCTGCGGGTTTGAGTTTTGAACAAATTATGGAAGAATTGCCAGACTTGGAAGTTGACGATATCAAAGCTGCGCTTCTCTATGCAGTCCGCAAACTCGACCATCCCGTTTTAGCCGCATGACAATTTGGTTGAATGCTCATCTATCACCAGCCATTGTTGCGTGGATTACTGCTACTTTTGGTGAAATAAATCAGCGATCGAGCGATCGGCGGTATTTTTCTATTATATTGGGTATTGTACCGCAACTGCGATACAATTATAAGATTTATCGGCAGCACGGTAAACAATCTGCAAAAGCTCAAGGTTTCTTGTATGGGGTGCTTCGATAAATCTAGTCGTTGCAACTGACGCGAATTTAAGATTGTTAGCTTCGTTGAGAGGCGCGCGCGGTTGAACTAAATCGTTATGCCGCCTAAGTTCTGGGTTGAGGCAGTAGTTTGAAGTTTATTTGTTAAATGACAAGGTTAAGTTCTTAAGAAAAAGTTGACAGACCTTAACGAATCTTTTGCTTCTCGAATAACTTCCTTCGCATTCATTGCCAAAAGTTGACCGTTTCGCTTTAGAATCCTTCCATCTACGATCGCGGTATCAACATTTGAGGGTTGAGCAGCTTCAACTAATAAATGTGCTGGATCTGTAAATACTCCTAAATTCAGGTTCTCGGTAGATACCATAATCAGATCGGCACGCTTACCAGGTTTAAGAGAGCCAACTTGATGATCGATTCCCAACGCTTGCGCTCCGTTGATAGTTGCAAATTCTAAGATTCGTCGCGGAGAGAAAGCAAACTCACTCTTGGCTTGAGCATTACCAACATTTTGAATTACTTTCATGATTGCAAACATATCTGCATTTCCTGACAAGGCTGTTGTATCGATTCCAAGGCTGATCAACACGCCTGCTGAAAGCAGTTCTTGAATCGGAGGAAAGCCAAAACCAGTTCGCATTTCTGTGAAAGGGGTCAGGCTAACGGCTGCGTTACTTTTTGATAAGTGCCGCATTTCAATTAGCGTTGCCGCAGTCGCATGGACAATGAGTACATCTTTTGCAAGTAACCCGTCCTTATAGAGTTGATCGATTTCTCCAGCTTCATCCAGTGAGGAACTTGCATGAACCGTAATTGGAAGCCCTATTTTTCGGGCTATCTCCCAATCCCGGTGATAGTTTTTGTAGGCAGAAACCTCTCGCGGCGCAAATCCTAAAGATATCAAACCATACTGGGAATTTTTCATCTCACGATGCAGCCTCATGATGCTGTCAAAGTCAGTGGCTTCTTCTGATGCTTGATCTTTGTAGTACCCGTAAGAAAAACGAGCACGAATACCTGCATTGGCGATGGCGCGGACGGATGCACTAGCGTAATCAATCGTGCGGGCGTTGTGGTTAAAGTCGTGTATCGTTGTGATTCCTGAATAGAGTGCCTCAGCCGTTGCCAATTGCGCTGCGCGATACATATCTTCTGGCGTGTATCGCTTGCCCAAACGCTCGGTCATGGAAAAATACCCCTGTTCTCTGGTATCACCGGACATACTTCGCAGCAAGGCAGTCCACAGATGCCAGTGTGTATCAATAAGACCTGGCAAGACGATCATATTTTGTCCATCAATCGTTTCGGCTGTTGGAGCATCTAACTGAGTTCCGATCGCAACGATTTCACCATTCCGCAAATGGATATCCCCGGTCAGATCTCCAAGTGCTGAGTCCATTGTCATGATGTAAGCATTTCGGATGATTATCTCTTTGCGATCGGGCAATCTCACTGCCGATTGTGCCGCCATGACTGGGGATGTCCAAGTCTGGGTTAGGCTAACGGTTCCTAAAGCTGCTGCCCCAGCTAAAAAACTACGTCTGTTTAATCTGCCTTGTTCTTTCATCTGCGATCGCTTCCTAATAATTCGTAGCACAACCTTCTCGAGGAAGTGAGCAAGACTATGGTTTGAGAGTGATGACTCAATCAACATTTTAACAATACTTCGGACAGTTTTTGATTCCAAACCTGAGAATAAGGGTTTCCAGGCGATTGGGCAATCAAGCTACTAACGAAAAATCGAGGTTTTGAGACTACTAACTAAAAATTGTCCGGACTATTGATTTTAACTATTTGCTTAATTAATCACCTCTCTTATTAGTCAAGGCAATTATGGCGGCATAACAACGCAGTGGAGCGGACATGATAAAAGCTTTGCGCTTCGTTTGGATGATGCTTGCTGCCGCTCACTTTAGCCGTTAGACCGCTAAATCTGAGTTCGGTAGTGGCTTGAATGTATTTATCAAATTCCAACCCAAAGGTGAATGCCATGCAAGCCAAACTTCAAGAACAACTTTCTCCTGCTGATGCCGAAGTTATTTTGGGACGTTTGCCAGAACGAATTAAAGCGGCTCTAATTGCGCGTCCTGCAGAAATTGAATATCCGATCGCCATTTCGATCGCCAGTTTTCTCGACACAGAAGCATTAGGTTTCGTAGATTGCAAACCAGGACGCGGGCAGTAAAACCGAGAAGAGGTGTCAAAGTTTACGGTATACTTCCTTAACGCACCCTACAAGAGCAGCGATCTATCTCTCTACCTCACGTTAAGCTAGAAACAGACAACAGAGAGCCAACCTACGCAAAAGGTTAATATCAATGGTTGCGATCGCCCAAAAAACCCTTTCCTTCGAGGAATTTCTCAACTGGGATGACGACTCAGGCAGGTCATTCGAGCTAGTCAATGGAGTTGCCATGCCCCTGAGTGAACCCACAGCCAAACATGAGGATGTCGTCGATGGATTATGTCGTCTCTTGGTAGATCATTGCCAATCCTTGAACCTTCCCTACGTTCCTCGACAAAGTAAACAAGTCAGATTGAACGCTGCCCCGGGCGAAAGTGAATCGAGTCGTAAAGCCGACATTGTGGTGTTTGCTAAGGAAGAATGGGTCAGAATGCGTCAAAGTTCTGCCTCTGCTGCTGCCTATATTCCACCTCCCTTGGCGATCGAAGTTGTCAGTACGAATTGGCGGGATGATTACCGCATCAAATTGAATGAGTATGAAACTTTAGGAATCCTGGAGTATTGGATCGTTGATTATGCAGGGTTGGGAGGCGTTCAGTATATTGGTTCTCCAAAACAGTCTACGATGACCATCAACCGCTTAATCGATGGTGAATATCAGGCACAGCGATATCAAGGAGAAGCCATTATTGTTTCTCCAACGTTTCCTCAGTTGGTATTAACCATCGCTCAAATCGTTGCGATGACAGAAGTTTAGCGTTTGCAAATTATTTGTAGGGTACTTTGTATTGCCCAAAAAATTATTAAGGTGCGATATACGCTACCAAGCTGATATTATCTAAAATCTCGGTCGAGACGAGAAGCTATGCGATCGCATATCCAGTATACTCTCGGACTTCCGGTGGATGGAAAGCAAGAACAATGCAGTCTTTGGGCACGCCAGCGGCGACGAGTTCGTCAGTGATGCCGTCTTCAATCCCATCATAGTGAATCCAGATTTTGTCATTGCGGATTTCGGCGTGAACCACAGTACCATGAACTCGCAGATGATTTTCCCAACCTTCATGTATCAGCATAAAATGGTTGCGATCGCGGCTGACCACCACATAGGTAATCACATCCCCATAAGTATAAGGAATATCCGCATAGTATTGGAGAATTTTCTCCAACGTCTCACACCATTCGTCTACGGGTTGATTTGCGGTTGCCATTGGATAATCTCCTCCATGTTTGGGTCAAAAACTATCAGGCGAAAACCTGGTTCTTCTAGCAGCAATTGCCCAGCTTCTTCTTTAAACAACGTTTCAAAGGTGTTGCGATTAACAGCTAGGTATAGACGACGCTCTGGCTCTCGTTTTTGCAGCGTTCTGGCGTACATAAAGAACTGCCCCCAAGCATTTTCAAGGTCATTAATCGGTGATGGACTGAGGAAGCTTTTGATCTCGATCGCAATTTTTTCAGACCCTCGTTCAGCCGCAATTAGTTTCTGGGCGCCCAAATCGACAAAGACCGAGCGGCCCCCAATTTTGAGAATCAGTGGGTCATGAGTGATTGTCCAGCCATCTTTGATGAGGGCGGTGCAGACAGTATCGTGATAAAGGTCTTTGGCAGGCATAAGGGCTGTTCTTTTTAGCTTCCCTGTCTATCTATCGTATACGACGCAAGTTCCGAATTATTTTAAGTTGACTGAGATTCTCAGAAACCGGGTTTTTGACCAAATCTGCGGGCGACAACGAAATATCTTCCTCAAAAACCCGGTTTCTGAACCCCCAAATTAATTCGATTGAATCTGCGAATTCAAAACCTTAGAAATCCGATCGCGCGTTTCCTCCAAATGAGCCCGCGTATAAGCATCCGCATTCCGATCCAAATTCCGAATACTCTTGCTCAAACCCTCCCGCAACTGCCGCAACTCGTACCAAGCCAGAGTCCGCGCATCCTCTGGAACACTGGTTTTTCGCAGCACCATTCCCATCAAAATCGCCAAATGTTCCCGCTGCAAAGAACGCCGAAAAGTTGAAATTTGCATCTTCTTTTCCGCCTGCAAAACCTCTTTCCAGATATCCTTTTCCAAGGTATCGAACACTTCCGGCAACCTCAAAGCAGTTTCCGGCGATGATTTTAACTCCGCATCCCGCAGTCTCGCCAGCCGCACCGGAGATAGCAAAACTCGCAGCACAAACCGCTGCAAAAAAGTAATTCGATCGCCGATCGGGTAATCTAGAGGAAACACCAAAGCCGGACTCCCCCAGTGCTCCCAGCGGGAAGGTGCCAATTTGTTCAGCAACTCCGGCGCAAAACTGAACGCATCCGGCGCAAAAACGTACTTATCCACTGTAGCCAAAGCTTCTCGCTGCTGAGAAAGTTCGATCGGCACAAACGGCAACTTCGCATTAGTATCTCCAGGGCGAATCCGATTAAACGACTGTCCCCCCACATACAAAGTCGCATTCATCACCTGCTGAACATAATACCCGAACACCGAATCAAACATCACCCGCAGTTCGTTATAACCGTCTTCCCCAACCGGAATTCGCTTTTCTAAACGCTTCCACATCGCCCTAGAATTCTCCAATTGCCATTGCGAATACTCGAGCATATTGCCGCTGAGATCGAAAGTATTTGCAGCGGGATCGAGAATATCAACAGAATCCTCATCCGGCGCGTAAGCTAATTGTTGTTCCGCAGCGCGGCTGGCAATTTGTTGCAGCGCTGGTAAGTCGCTGTTGGGGTTTGCGCCACCAATCACCTTGTAACCGTACTCGATCGCCCAATCGTCATAAGGCCCTACAATCACCGGATAATAGTCGCCCTGTACAGTTCCCTGCGGCGCCAAATTAATCGGCACGTAATCCATCACCGACGCCACCATACCTTGCGCGCGAGTTACCTGAGTATTGTTCAAATCCTCCGGTTGCAGCATCGTACTCCCGTGAAAATTGTGCCTCAAACCGAGAGTGTGACCTACTTCGTGCGCCGTCAAAAATCGGATATATTCATTAACATAATTGTCAATTGCCGCACCGCTAGGCGCTGCATTTTCCAACAGATCCATCGACATTGCCCCGATCGCAAACTGCCGGCTCGATTCCAACCCAAAACACATATCCGAACTCGACATCAACCGCGACAAAGGCGAGCGCTTTTGCTCTTGGTATCTTTCCACCAAATTCGGCAAATCCTCAGCAATTCCACCTCGATCGTTTTCCCCGCTGCTTTTTCCTAAATCCCCGTTTTCTAGCACCTGCAAATATCGCGAATACATCCCGAACTGACAGGGATTGGTATTAGAACCGTTTCGCCCTTGAAAACTCCTCGCTAGCGAGCGATTTTGTTCCACCAAAGACCGATAGCCCTGTTTGATTTGCCGGACAACATTAGCATCCAAAAGAATGTCAGCATCCAAAATTTCCCCAGTCAGCGGGTTAGTGCGAGACGGCCCGATGCCTGCAAACTCAGGCTCAAAAGAACTCGACCAGCGAATAGTATTGTAGCGGACATCAGCCGGGTCCCATTTAGCGTTGTCCGGCATTTGTTTGACCTGAATTGCCTCAGTAAAACCTGCCTTTTCAAAAGCTTTGTTCCACTCCAAAATGCCCTCGCGAATTGCATTTCGGTATTCGAGAGGCACATTATTTTCAATCCAAAAGACGATCGGCTGCACCGGAGGCGACATAGGCGCCGTCGGGATTTGCTTTTGCAAATGCCAGCGATTGATATAGCGCACAAAAGGCTCCCGGCTGCTATTGTCAGAAAAGTCTTTATATGCTGTGAGAAAATAGCCCACTCGCTCATCCGCCAGTCTGGGGCGGTAGCCGTTATTTAGCGGCACTTCCGAGAAACTGTAGTGAATGCGGAGGTTAAAAGCCCGACTGTCAGGAATCGAAGGTAAATAGTTAACCGCACTATCATTATCGCTAGAAAAACCGTAAATAGAAGCAATCTCCACATTCAGCGGAAACGCTTTAACATCTTTAAAATAAGACTTGTCTGCATCGATCGAGTAAGAAGCGCCCAGAATCATCGGCAAAATCGCTTTTACCCCCGGTAAATCGCGCTTTTCGCTCATCAGCAAATCGCCTAAATCGATCAGCAAGGTTTGTCTTTGCGGATGAATGCTTTTGAGCGGCAAAGAATAAAGAATCGACTCGCTAAATGCCCTTTCCACCGAACCCGCTTGCGGGTCGCCCGGACTGGTGCGAAAATTGATATTTGGTATCACAAACTGCACGTTATTTTGGACTCGGCGCAGTTGAAACAAGAAATCGCCGATCGGCAATCCGCTAAAAATGCCCCCTTCCCCCAAACCCGAAGCCAATGTCACGAAACACAGGAACTTTTTGTCTAGTTGTTGCTGTGTAATTTCTAGATAAACTTTATTAGTTGCTTGATTGCGGTAAAGGGTAAATAGTCCCTCTAACTTTTGTGCGTCTTTGACAACCTGTTCAAAGGGTTCCAGAGTTTGCTGTTCGCTACTTTGTTCCTTGCTGGGCGGCGGAGATGATAAAGCTAAAGGTAAAAATAAACCTTTATACAAACTGAAACAGAAAAATGCTAAAGATAATAGAAAAAATATCATAGGCAGATTTTTTCTGGAACTTTTTATCTGTTGATTTTTGCTTTTTTCTGGAAATATCAATCTTTTCATTTTCAGTATCCAGCCGCAGGAAAGAATAGTTTTGAGATAGTCGCGGAGTATGAGTTGTATCATTTCCGGTTCATCGGAATAATATATTTGGATGATAAGTGCGAGCGTCTCGCTCGCGGCTACAGATCGCGAGCGAGACGACGTGAGCGCGCTCATAATTCCGATGCTACCGGACATGATATTATGAGTTAAATAAGAATCATAGATATTGCACAAACCGCCCTTACAAGAAGATTTAAATCATTTAACTTACAGCATATTCCAGGTTGATGAAGTACAGCAGCCGCTATATTTATATTGTGTGATGTTAATATGTAGGGTGCGGATCTGCGACCTTTTAAATGGAACTTGCAGATTGACTCTGAAAGCGACGCACCTTATACTTACTACAAGATTATGTGTACTACATATACATGGAATATGCTGTATAACAAGACTTATAGCCTTTCTCAAAAAGATGAGGTATGACTGACAGCTTACATAACCACCCAGACTTATTGGGCTGAAGCCCAACTACGTACCTCATCTTTCTGAGAACCGCTATATAACAAGACTTATGACAGTTTCATTGCTGACGCGCTTGGGGGCTAGAAACCCGGTTTGTACAAGAATTTTGCGTTTAGTAACGAGAAATTTATGAAGAAACCGGGTTTCTGAGCTCGGCGTGCGTAAGTCGTAGTTCTCCCTCTCTCTCGAACATAACAGACAATCTCTCGCTTAGCAGTAGCTGATAAATTCTCCCATTCTCCCACTCTCCCATTCTCCCCCTCTCCTTCATAGATATTCACCGGAAAGGGATTAACTCTACTTCTTCGCCGGCCAGGGAATCATCGGATCTTGAGCCAACCGCTTAGAAACTGCAACAGCCCCGTAGCGGTTGAGGTGGCTGGGGTCGGAAAAAGATTCCCGTGCCTCTGGCCACAATAAACTATTATCTCGGAAAATTAGTCCGCTTTGAGCTGCTAATTCTTGCATATATTGCCGGAATTCTTGTTCGTAACTTGTCCGCACCGGGTCTAAATAATCTTCAGTCAGAGGCATATTCACAAACACGAGATTGATGTTGCGAACCTTGGTAAATTCGATCAGATTTTTGAGTGCTAGAGCTTGTTCGCCTATCAATTTAAAATCTTGATAGTCGGAGTCGTAATAGCCAGATACTTTCGGGTGCTTCTGAAAGTAAGTATCGGGATTGAAGCGTATATCGATCGGCAAAAAGCCGTTTGGTTGAAATTCGCTGGGTGGTTTACCCCCAAGAGTTGACTGGGCGTTTTCAGTGGTTTGTTTGCCCAGGGCTGCGGTTTGGGGGATCTCGGTTGCAACAGGGGCTGATGGATTGGCGAGCGATCGCAAAAACCCTTTGAGCCGATCGCGCTTTTTGTAAGTTGCAGAACCCTCCACCAACTTTTGACTCACCAATTGCTGAACGTTAGCTTGAGTTTGTTCCAAATTTTGCACCAATTCAGTTGCAGTCGCCACCGGATTTTTTGCACTCTCTTTCGATCCTTCGGTATCTAATTGATTGGTGCGGATCAGAAAACTCCCCCGCGACAATTGCCTGTAACCTTCCGAAGAAGCGATCGCGCTAAAAGTCAAATCCGGCCGCCCGCTGTTGAGAGCCCTCGCCCCGTCCGCCAAAACCAGCAATTTCGGCAATTGTTGCGGAGGCAAAATCCGGCGGACGATCGAATCTACAACCTGGAGAGTAGCTCCGTTAACCCCAAAATTGTAAGCCCTCAGCCCCGGATAGCCCGAAGCTGCCAAAGCTGTTTCCAAAACCGCCGGGTCGATACCCCGCAGCGCCCTCGAACTGCCGACAATTAAAATATCCGGCGGTTGTTTGTGCAGGTGGATGTACTCTTGATAGCGCGCTATCTGCTCGTCAAGCTGCTCGCTTCTCAAAGTCGGGAACACGGGAGCTGCAGAAACATCAGCTACAGGAACGCTAGTATTTCCCGGTTTCGTAAAGCCAGAGCCGTTGAAAGCCTCTTCTCGGTTCGCTTCCGGCGACTGCTGCAACGGGATTTGAGGTAAATTCACCTCCCCAGAATGGGAAACCGGGTTCGGGGTTTCGTTCGGCAGTCGGGCTGTAACGTCGCCAAAAGCCTTGGGAGAGGGATTTTGACAATTTTGACCCTTACAAACTTCGGAGGCGCTAGGAGCTTGACTGACCGCCGCAGATTGCAGAAATAGACCCAGGAGCCAATCGGTATTAAAAGTCAGCACACAGCCGGCGATCGCCCAAACCAAGGCCATTCCGGCCGCGCGATCGGCTCTCACGCCCCCCGGCGCAGCAGCATTTGTTGACAAACCATCGTTGGGAACAAACAAACCCGAAGCGACAAGCGGGTGCACCGCAGCTTGAACTAACTGCTCGCCCAGATTGTATCCGGGGAGTCTGATTTTGAAGCGGGGCCGCCAGGGATTGGGCACCTGCTCATCAAGCTTCTCGCCCAAACCCGAAAAAGTCACATCCTCCGCCGGCGCAAACTCCGGCACTGGTTCCTTTTCCAAGACAGCCAGTTGCGAGGGAGCCGGTGCCGGAGCCGCCGCTGATTTTTCGTCAACCGCCGTTCTGAGGTCGATCGTGTAGCGCCACAGGGGCAGTTTCTGGCCGGCCCGGCGCCCGTAGACTCGCACCCCTGCCACTCCCGGAATTTGTAAGTGCCGCAAGAATTTAGCCACCGGCGGCCCTACCTTCGACTGAGAAGGGCAAGTCAGAGCTTCAGTCATGACGTGCAGCACGTCGGCTTTGTGCAGCACGACAGCCCGAATCCCTCCTGTTTCCAGCTTGCGTCTGAGATTGGGGTTGAGCAACCTGTTCAATAAAAAAGTCAGAGCCAATTGGTCGCCCCCAGCCGCCAGCGTTTTGGCGCTCGCAGCCAAGTCGGGGTGGTGGGCTGCAGGCAAGTCCACCCAGTCTATCCACACCGGCGACTCCGGCTCCGCCTGAGAGTCCTTGGCCGGTTCTACGCCGTAGATAGTAGCTGCGCGGATGCCTTGGGGCGCGAAGGAGGCTAACAAAGGGGCGATCTCGTCGGTGGTTTGCTGCTTGTCGGGGTATTCTTGCCGTTTAGGTTTTTGTCCTTTTTTGGCAGTTTTGCTGCAAAACAGGTGGAGGGTTGCTTCTTTGAGGGTGGCCCGCACTTCGACTTTCGATGGTGCCAAGTGTTGGTTTAGCAGTTTGGCGATCGACTGCACGTCTCCCCACCTGGCCCATTCCTTGAGAATTGTGTCCGGCGAAGTCAAATCCACCCGCAGCAGCCAGTCCGGCTTCGCTTCGCCGGTCACTTGGCTGCCGATCACTGCTTCCCGGAAATCCTCTAGTTGCAGTTTCCGCAGCCTGCCGGCGATGGGTTCTGCCAGCAAGGAGGGGTCGGGGCTGTAAGCTGACTCGCACAGCACCAGCAGCCGGCGTTCCTTGGGCTTGAGATTTTCCGGTGCATTCACGGGCAGGGTTTCCCGGCTGCTTTTGATTTCTTTTTCGCGAATGCTTACTTTCACCGAAACTCCCATCGGCCCGAGGATTTCGCTGAGATAGCTGGCGATCGCATCTGGATAGCCCCGGCGCGCCAAAGTTTCTGGCGAAACCGTCAATGTTCCATCGCGATCGCCCTCGCCTGAGTCAGCTTCGGGGGATTGAATCAAAGCCACCGCGCCGCGGTTCGCTTGCTGCTGGGGGGCTGTTTCCGGCGCGTGCCGGCGGGGAACGGGGGGACTGAAAGCTTCCCGCGCCGCAGCAGCCGAAGTGTCGATCGTGACGGGGGAAGTTTCAAAAACTTCTGGGTATTCAATGCGGGAAGCAATCGGGAGACTTTCGCTGTCAAAATCCAGTTCTTCTCGCACCTGCGGCGCGCGAGCCGATGTTTCTACAGGCTTTGGTGTCTGTTTGAGTTTGCGGTTGTCATTCTTAAATTTGCCGAAAAATCCGCCTCTTTTAGGGCTCGCTGGCGGTTCGTACGTCAGGGGACTCGCTGGTGGCGGCACTTCTGCCACTTTTGGTTCCGGTTGCGCTTGCTGTTGCTGTCGCTGCGGACTGCTGCAATCGAGCCGGACTGTCCAGTCATTTTGTCGGGAACCTAGTTTGCGGCCGCACAGAAACAACTGGTAAATTTTAGGTCGATCGGGCAGCAGTCGCCTTAAATCTGTTTGTTCTAGGGCGTTGGTAAATCTCGCCGTCACCAATTCTTGAGACGGACACTGCGCTGCTTCGCACAAAACGTGCAGGTGATTTCCCCGCAAACGTGCTTGTACTTGAACTTCGGGAAGCCCTAAAGCTTCTTGCGCCCACTGCGACGCGGCCGATCGATTGTCTGCCAATATGCTCCCGTTCGCATTCAACATGGGACTTTAAATTTCGTCAAGGCTGGTTTTGTTTTCTAGAGATAGCACAGTTTACAAGTTTTACAGACAATTATTTGATTTGCCGAGTCTAGAGTCTAACCGTTTGGTAAGGTTTAACCCTTGCTGGACTTACTGCCTCGCCCTGTATCCCCTCGGGATCGTTGGGAAATAGTTGATTTGATAATACCTCGAATGTATTTTGGCACAGTTAGGTGCAAGTTAAGCGAAGGAAGAAGTCTTCAGTCATCAGTCATGCCGCAGCAGTCAAGATGATTATTTCCCCTGTATAGCAACCCCGCCAGACGATCGGGACGTTCTGGCATTGCTGAAACTCTTGCTATAATTGCTTCTTCCTCCTCTCCTCGATCGCTAAAACCTTCTTGCTTCTGCTATAAACTGAGTGAGGATTGCGGATTGACACAGGAGGAATTTATGCCGTCGGAAAACCAAGATTTGCCCAAAACTCAAACACCTAACAGTCCAAATTTGCCAATTCCCTCAAATATTTTATTGAGCTTGGCCGCTCTACCCATGCTGGGCGGGTTGCTGGCGACGAAAGCTGCTGCTGAGTTTGTTGCGTCGGTCGGCGTTGAAAGCGAAGAAATCTTTCGAGGCTCGCGCCTCCCCGTGCTTAACTTTCCTCAATCACAGGATTAGAAGGCCCAAGGAAGGATGCTGCAGCTAGAAGCTAAATTTTTTGACCTGAAAGCTTGACAATCAGTAAAATTCGTGCGCTTAAAATTTGTCTTTGCTTTTACCTTCTAAATAACTGCCTTCTGCCTTTAAATCAGTTGTCTCAAATTTGACTGCAAACAAAAGTGTTTTAGGTGAAACTAAACCATACAATTTTCTTGACACCCGCAGCTATTGAGGAACAGCCCGATGAGTTCAGTCCTCCAGTCTTCAGAACAGGCTATTGATGCAACATCTATTTCCTATTCTCCCGCTTACTCAAAATCTGACCTGTTTCTGCGAAATCGCCTCAAAGTAGTAGAGGACTTGTGGGAATCGGTGCTGCGACAGGAGTGCGGGCAGGAATTGGTGGATTTGCTCCAACAAATGCGATCGGTCAATTCCGCCGAGGGACAGGCCACTCACTTTCACGAGTCAAATGTCGTACAGCTAATCGAAAAGCTCGACCTCAACGCCGCCATCCGCGCTGCTCGGGCTTTTGCACTGTATTTCCAGTTGATCAACATTGTCGAACAGCACTACGAACAGCGAGACCAACAGCTAGCTTACTCTAGCAGTAACGACGCTGGTGGGCGGATGTTTTCTAAGCTGCCCGGACAAGCAACCGATGCCCCCGATCGCCCGCGGCACAGGGAAGGGCCCAGCCCCACCCAAACGGCTCTGAGCAATGCAGACAGCAGCGAGACGATCGCCCGAGACGCCGGAACTTTTCACCAACTGTTCCCGATGCTGCAGCGCTTGAACGTGCCTAGCCAGCAAATCCAGCGCTTGATCGATCAGTTGGACATCCGCTTGGTATTCACCGCTCACCCGACGGAAATTGTCCGCCACACGATCCGCACCAAGCAGCGGCGGATGGCGAAAATTCTCCAGCAGCTAGACCAAGTTGACGAGAAATTTCAGGTGCTCGGGGCCGACTCTCAAAGCCCCTACCCGGTGTCTTGCTGGGAAGCGGCGGCTCTCCAAGAGCAACTGATGGAAGAAATTCGCCTCTGGTGGCGCACTGACGAACTGCACCAATTCAAGCCGACTGTGCTTGACGAGGTGGAGTACACTCTGCACTACTTCGAGGAAGTTCTGTTTGATGCTATTCCCGAACTCTACCACCGCTTAAAGCAAGCTCTGCACGCTTCTTATCCTTACTTGAAACCGCCGAGTTACAATTTTTGCAAGTTCGGTTCTTGGGTGGGTTCCGACAGGGACGGCAACCCTTCTGTGACTCCAAAAGTTACTTGGCAAACGGCTTGCTATCAGCGCCACTTGGTGCTAGAAAAGTACATCGGCGCGGTGAAGCGGCTGAACGAACTGTTGAGTTTGTCGCTGCACTGGAGCGACGTGCTGCCGGAATTGCTCGAATCTCTCGATCGCGACAAATCGGAATTCCCCGATGTTTACGAGCAGTGGGCGATTCGCTACCGCCAAGAACCCTACCGGTTGAAGCTGGCCTACGTGCTCCAGCGGCTGGAAAATACGCGCGATCGTAATTGGCGGCTCTACAAAGGAGACGAGTTGCAGCGGGAGCGCGAGGCTTTGTCGGAACATCCCGGAATGACCGGCCTTTATCGATCGGGCGCTGAGTTTTTGACCGAGTTGCAGCTCATCGAACACAATTTAGTGGAAACAGGTTTGAGCTGTCGGGACTTGGAAAATCTGCTCTGCCAAGTAGAAATTTACGGGTTTAATTTGGCTTACCTAGATATCCGCCAAGAGTCAACAGTACACTCCGACGCTTTGAGCGAAATTGCTGAATACTTGCAAATTTTGCCCAAGTCTTACAATCAAATGTCGGAATGCGATCGAATTATTTGGCTCGCAACAGAACTGCAAACTCGCCGCCCTTTAATTCCAGCAGAATTGCCCTTTTCTCCCAAAACGTGCGAAACAATTAATACCTTCCGAATATTGCGGCAAATGCACCAGGAGTTTGGCGCGGAAATTTGCCAAACTTACGTCATCAGCATGAGCCACGATGTCAGCGATTTGCTGGCGGTTTTGTTGTTAGCAAAAGAAGCCGGACTTTACGATCCGGCGACAGGAATTAGCAGCATTCAAGTAGTTCCCCTGTTTGAAACGGTGGAAGATTTGAAAAAAGCGCCGGAAGTAATGCAGCAAATCTTTGATTTGCCGCTTTATCGAGCTTTGCTAACAGGAGGATACGCGCAGGAAATAGCGGAAAAAAGCGAAGAAAATATCCAATGCCCAATAATCGAAACTCTCAAATTGCAAGAGGTGATGCTGGGCTATTCCGACAGCAATAAAGATTCTGGTTTCCTCAGCAGCAATTGGGAAATCCACAAAGCTCAAAAGGCTTTGCAAACGGTTGCGGAAAAATACAATGTAGAGTTGCGGATTTTTCACGGTCGAGGCGGTTCTGTAGGGCGCGGCGGCGGGCCTGCTTACAAGGCAATTTTGGCTCAGCCTGGAAAGAGTATTAGCGGGCGAATTAAGATTACCGAACAAGGCGAGGTTTTGGCTTCTAAATATTCTTTGCCGGAGTTGGCGCTTTACAATTTGGAAACTGTGGCGGCGGCGGTAATTCAAGCTAGTTTGCTGCACACCGGTTTCGATGGCATCGACCCTTGGAATGAGATTATGGAGGAGTTGTCGGCGAGATCGCGATCGCACTACCGCCATTTAATCTACGAACAGCCAGATTTAGTCGATTTCTTCCACCAAGTTACCCCGATTCAAGAAATCAGCCAGTTGCAAATTAGTTCTCGCCCGGCCCGTCGCGGTGGCAAAAAAGACATCAGCGGTTTGCGAGCAATTCCGTGGGTGTTTAGCTGGACTCAAAGCCGCTTTTTGCTGCCTTCTTGGTACGGTGTCGGCACAGCTTTGCAAGAGTTTTTGCTGGAAGAACCGGAAGAACACATGAAACTTTTGCAGTATTTCTACTTGAAATGGCCGTTTTTTAGAATGGTTATTTCTAAGGTAGAAATGACTTTATCTAAGGTGGATTTGCAGATTGCAGAACACTACGTGCGGGAGTTAGCTTTGCCGGCCGACAAGGAGCGTTTTCAGACTTTATTCGAGCAAATTGCTGCCGAATTTCACTTGATTCGGGGTTTAGTTTTAACTATTACCGGACACCAGCGTTTGTTGGACGGAGATCCGTCGCTGCAGCGTTCGGTGCAGTTGCGAAATGCGACGATTGTGCCTTTGGGTTTATTGCAGGTTTCGCTGCTGAAACGCTTGCGGCAGCACGGTAGCGGCGCAGTTCCGGGTGTGATTCACTCGCGTTACAGCAAGGGTGAATTGTTGCGGGGAGCTCTGCTGACGATTAATGGAATTGCTGCGGGGATGCGGAATACGGGCTAGGGAAATAGTTGGGAGTTTTGAATTAGTAGCAGGGTGGGCCGAGGCGCACCCTGCTACGGGGAGTTTAGCTAAAAGCCAAGTTGAGATAACTTAAATAGTTGCTCACAATCATACTGCAATTGGTATTTATCTAGCGATGAATTCGTCTGAGGATGATCACAAGAAAACTAATGCTGATTCAGAAGAAACTGCTGTTGGTGCTGGCTCGCCCGATCCAGACGAAGGCCCAGATGATAATTACGATCGACCAGTTGGCAAAGCTAGTAAAGTAGATGATAAGTGGCTGAAAAAGAATGGTATCGATGCTCACGATGTTAAAGGTGACGCGCCAGGTAAAGTCAGCAATTTTGATATTTATGTCGATCGGGAAAAAAAAATGTGGAAATTTCGCAAAGGTCAAAACCAGAATCAAGGTGAGTATCTTGGCAATTTACAAGATTTCCAATAGTGCAAAAGGAGATGTCTAAATGATAATCCAATTACCTTGGGAAAAAAACACCAATGGCACACACGCTTTTCTAAAAAAAAGACCTGTCAAAAAAGTCCTTCCCTCCTTATCAAAATTAATCGCCCGTTTAAAAATGACTGATGTAACTTTAGTTAGCGGTATCTTTAATGAAACTGAAATTGCATTTGAAGAAAATATATCTGTGTTTGTTGAATCATCAACTTGCATGGAATTTTTTGGAGCTTACAGTAGAGCATTTACGAACGAAGAAGATGAATTCCCTTATCTATGCTTGAGGAAAGGATTTTGGGATAAAGCTAATGAACTGCGCTGCTCAAATAAAAAAATTCAAAAAGAATATATTTATGGATCGTCACAAATTATCTCTGTCATAGTTTTTCTAAATCCTGTTGAAGCCAGAGAATTTGTTAATTTGATATCTGAAATGATAAACATGATGAAAAACGGCATCAAGTTTAAAGAACTTCAAGAGACAGAGCCGTCTGAAACAGAGCAAGAATTTGTAGAATACAGCATAACTGATGGCTACTTAAACCATGATTTTAGCTATAATCCATACAAATTTAAATGCGACGATATGGAAAATTGGACAGTGAGATGGCGCGAAGCTTTTAAAACAGTAGACCAGAACGCAGGGCGTATACCCGAGCAAGGATCTCAAATCAGTTATAAAGCATCCTTATTAGATTACTTCCAAATGCTTGACCATATTTAACTTAGCGCAATAATTAGAGTACGATCGCGCGCGATCGAGGGAGTGACAAAGAGCGATTCCCGACGGGATAGCGTAGGTTCACGCGATGTGAGATTGAATTACTGAGAAATTTTTTATGTCTCAACGCAAACAGTCTCAAGGCTGTCAGCCAAAAGATTCTCATGTTTTGGGCGTGGGTTCCAGAACGGCGATCGGCTTTCGGGCTTCGAGAGATAAGTTATTTTTGGTGACTTTTCTTGATAGTTTGTCTTTGGAAGCAGAAGCTAATGTTATGCGGGCAATCGGCTGTTTTGAAGCGATGAATTTGGACGGGGGCGCTTCGGTGGGTTTGGCTCATCAGGGGCAGATTTTATTGCCGCCGGGACGGAATTTGACGAATGTCCTGGTGGTTTACGATCGCGAATATGCGGCGCCGGCTCAGTTAAAGCAGTCCTGGGAACGCTTTCAAAAGGGATCTCGACCTTCCCCCGATCCGTTCGTTTTTTTTGATCGATCTAGCAGAAGGAAGTTTGACAACGCGCACTGAATCGGGATGTCACGGATGGAAGAAAGAAGGAAGAAGGAATCTAGGGAGCATCCCGATTTTGGGTAGTGCTCCCGAGGGAAGGATGAAATCATTAGAGACAATGCTATAACCAGTGCTTGGGATACGTCCTGTCTGCCGCTAAATTATTAAAGATGACGGCGCACAAAACCAAGATTATTGAGCCCTCAAAAGCAGGTGTTAGCAAAAATTTCCAGTCTGGTTTGGTCATCATGACGACTAAGGCAACTGCTCCCGAAGGCGGATGTAGAGTTCCGGTAATCTGCATAATTCCGATCGCACTAGAAACAGCCATTCCCATCGCCCAGGGAGAAGAACCGAGAAAATGCAGAATCATTAAACTGGTGAGAGCAGCTAAGAAATTGCCCCCAATGACATTCCGGGGTTGAGCCAAAGGGCTGTCAGGGACACCAAAAATCAGAACGCTTGTAGCGCCAAACGGCGCCATTAGTAAAGGAGAATTAGTTTTTACAGCAAGATAGGACGTTGCAGTAATTGCCAAAAAGCTGCCAATCCAACTCCAAAAAATATGCCGAGGATGAGGTCTGTCTACTGGGCAGGTCAATGAACACGATCGCCATCTCCCAAGGGTTTTAAACCAATAACTTTCCCATTTCAGTTGAATTTTTTTACTGTCAATCATAAATCAGGTTACTTGATAACCAAGCTTCTTGAATTGTCTGAACTAGCCTCCGGTAAAGTTAAGATATCATAACAATTTGTCAAAAAGTAGTTAAAGGCACAGATTTTTTACTTCTATGCCACTCAAGCTGCTGCTAACCACTCGGTTGGAACTCACATCTTGCACCATTCTCGCTTAACAGGCTTTCCGGCCTGTTCCACAAAGAGTAGATTTTCCTCTTGTGGAACGGGCCCCAGAGCCCGTTCCACAAGAGGCTTATTGACAATGGTGCAACATCTCAGTTGGAACGGACTAGCAAGTTTGGTCGGTTTGGCAACAGACGTTATCGGCAGCCGCACAACTTCACCGTTAGCCGTCATTCGATTTTAGATTTTCGATTTTAGATTTTCGATTGACTTGCGCGAGATAAATGCTCTTTCTTGAGGATTTTCGATTTTCGATTTTGGATTGATTCCACGGTTCGATCGCGTGGCGGGTACCACCTTTGAAATTCTTGGTCAGAGTTATTGATGAGGGTAAAGCGAGAGGTTATTTGTAAGGTGCGATGCCCAGTAAGCATGAATGGAAACGATCGCACCCACACTTTTGATAAGTCTCTAGTGGAGAATGCGATCGCCGTTTTCTGGTTAGTGCGATCGTCTAGCTCGCACTCTGATATAATTACCAACTTAATCTTCGCTACGGAGAGTTTTCCCACTCGGCGGTAAGCTTGCGGAAATTGTATTGAGATGCGCCGGGGTGACAAGTAACGCAACTGCTGATATTTGCGGGTTGCGGTAGCTTTACTTTGGGGTGCAGTGCTTTGAAATAGCGAGAGCTCGCGACTCGGTAGGCGAGTTCTTCGTCTTTGGCTTGGGGACGGGAAAAAGTTTGCAGGTAGTTCCACACTAGCAGGCGGGGCGGGTCTACTAGCAGTTTGATGGTTTGTCCGTAGTGTTGCGAATCTTGCAGCAATCTGCGCCAAGTTTCTGTTGGTAAGACTTGCGGCGGCAAACCGATGTGACAGGTGGCGCAGTTTTCTAGATACAGTTGCTGTCCGAGTTGGTAGCGTTCGGGGATGCGATCGACAGTGCCATTATCCTCAATGGCAGATACTTGAGCAAGTCGCGCCGGAGTGTTAGAGCCGGCAGTCTGGGCTGCTACCCATCCGCCTCCGGTACAGCAGACAATTATCAACACCAGCAAAGTTGAGTAAAGCCCCCGTAATCCTCGCCTGCGGCGCTTGGGGAGGGTTTTGTGGTTCATTGTGTTTCTGCCTTCTGGCGGTTTTTTTGAGCCTGCATCGATTTGTTTCCTAAATCACTGGTATGCTCATGCCTTCGCGGGCCAAGCAGCCATTGGCGAACACTGCCTGCACCTCTGCTTCGACTCGATCGAGAAAATTGTCGTCGTGCCCCGGATCGTGGTGAAACATCACGATCTTTTTGACTCCCGCAGCTTTCGCTATTTCTACTCCTGCTTGCCAAGTTGAATGTCCCCAGCCGACTTTCGGGGTTTTGAAGTCGTAATACTCTTCGTTGGTGTAGTTGGCGTCGTAAATCAGCACGTCGGCGTTGCGAGCTAGGTGTACCACATTGTCGTCCAAGCGATCGGGAAAATGTTCTGTATCGGTGCAGTAGACCGCTGTGTGTCCCTCCCAGGTGACTCGATATCCGATCGCGGTGTTGGGATGGTTGAGCAGTGCCGTTTCTATTTTCACATCGTCGAGTTCGAGAATATCGCCCGGAGTCAAATCGTTGAATTTGAGGTCTGACTGCATCACTTGGATGGGGACGGGAAAATTGGGGTGCAGCATTTGGTCGGCAAGACGGTGTTTGATTGTAGTGCCGTTGGGGGCGATCGCACCGTAAATGTGAAAGCAGTTCCCCGGGATAAAGGCGGGAGTAAAGAACGGAAACCCTTGAATGTGATCCCAGTGCGTGTGACTGAAAAACATATGGGCTTCCACCGGCATTTGCCGCAGCAAGTTTAGACCCAGAACTCGCAGACCGGTGCCGCCGTCAAAAATCAGGCGTTTTTTGCCCAAGCGCATTTCTACGCAAGAGGTGTTGCCTCCGTAGCGAATTGTTTTAGTGCCGGGGGTGGCGATGCTGCCCCGCACCCCCCAAAACTGAACGACAAACTCGGTCAAAGGAATATTTTCCATAGTTGTTTTGCGATCGGAAGGCTGTGCATTGGCGGGGGAGTGTTCGGAATTAGGCATTTTTTTTAGGTTTATGCGCTGGAATTTTGGGGTTGAGATTTTAGTTTTTAGTTCTTAGTTTTTTGATTTTAGACTTGAGAGAGCATTCTCTCGACCCTGTTTGCGGTTGAAGATTTTCTGCGTTCTGAGCAATCCGTTTAGATTAAGATAGCGTTGATTTGAGGCGATCGCAGTAAATTTTCCAGTTAAATTTCTTTAAAGGTAGAACCCAGTCCTCAGAAGGCAGAATTTAGTCTCTACTTGCTCAAATAATATTTTTTTCAACCTTACCGCCGGAGTGCCTTCTGGGCTCTATCTGCCTGTGACTGAGCATTCAGGAGTGATTTAACGCTCGCGATCGACTCCTCGACTGGATTCTTAGACGTACAGCGATCGCATTAAGTTCTGCCTGCTGAATTTTTTGTCTGTTTGCAGTCGAGGAGTGCGGGCTAGGAGGTATTTTCTTGCCTTTGCAATCAAATTCCCCTCCACCTAAATCCCCATTAAAAAGAGAAGTAGGGGGTGACTTTGAAGCCTCTTGTCCCCCCCTTATTAAGGGGGGTTAGGGGGGATCTCCGGGTTGAAAAACACGCTCTAGGGGCTTATTTGCGATCGGCTGCGATGCACTTTTCCACCAAGGGCATTACTTTATCGAAATCTTGCCAGCCCAGAATTTCCGTGACTTTTTTCTCCAAATGTTTGTAGGATCTAAAAAATTCGGCTATTTCATCCAAGCGGTGGGGGGCTACGTCTTTGAGGGACTTATAGTGAGCGTAGCGGGGGTCTTTGTCGGGAACGCACAGCAATTTTTCGTCGCGATCGCCTCCGTCGATCATTTCCAGCATTCCGATCGGACGGGCTGCGATGATGCACCCTGGAAATGTGGGCTCGTCCATCATTACCATGCCGTCGAGGGGGTCGCCATCATCGGCTAAGGTATTGGGTATGAAGCCGTAGTCGCACGGATATTGCACTGAGGAAGAGAGCACCCGATCGAGAGCAAAGGCTTGCAAGTCTTTATCAAATTCGTACTTGTTTTTGCTACCGGCGGTAATTTCGATGAGGACGTTGAGCAGTCCTGGTTTCGGCTGTGCCGGAATTAGCGATAAGTCCACAACAATATCTCCAAGTTAACAGATGATCGGGGATGACGGCTATTTGCCAAACCCCTTTGATAGCATTTTACGGGCGATCGGGGCCGACGGTTGCATGAGATTGAGAGAAAGCGGGGGCGATCGGCGTTGCACAATTTGAGGATGAGGCTTGTGGGGTGTCCCACCTGCTGGGAAGATACATCGGACGGGCGAGACGCCCATCCCAGAGTTTGAGAGGGGAATGCTTTGATTTGCACAGATGGTAATACAGCGGGAACCGCTGTATTACCATCTGTGCAAATCTTTTAGTGTCGTTAAGTATTTATTTTGAGTTGGTAACTCATCTCCCAACTTTTGATTTCCCAAAGCTTTTTACTTATGGCAACCTCTCAACAAATCATTTAGGATTGCTATAGTAGGATTGCTATAGGTTCTTTTAATTTTCAATCCCAACCACTGGCTCAGTTCTGTTGCTAACCACTCGATTTCTAATTCACTTAGTCCCTGCTTCACTCCTAGTTGATATTTTTGGTTGCCCGCTTGAATAATCACCTGAGAACCTCTGTATTTAATTTGTTCAATTTCCAACTGGCAAATGTCCTGTCTGGGAGCTGGCCGGGAATAATACCATTTCAATCCGAGCAGATGCCAACTATAGGAGATTTGCTGCCGATCAATTCTCAGACACACTTCCCGAAATAGTGCAAACAGAAACATGACTCCTACCGCACATAAAGAACTTCCTGATATTAGCATTAGCATAATAAATTGGTTATTTATCCCTAAGCTATAGGTGAAAATCAAATTCCCCAATAACCAAATATTCGCAGGTACCGCCCCAGAAAGCAGGGCAATTAAACCAAAACCGATTCCTTGTGGCGGAATTACAATTTCTATAAACTCCGAATTTTGTGTTAGTTCAATATCGCTGCCTGGTGGCGGCTGCACCACCATAGGACTTTTGTTGATAGGGCGCGGATTTTTGAGCGCTCGCAATGCTTCTCCAGCGGAAGATAATCGTTTGTTCAAACTTGGTTCTGTCATCCACTCCAGCCAATCAATTAAATTAGAATTGAGATGCGTTACCCGATCGCCAAATTGAATTCTCAAATCCTGCTGCGGCAGTTCCGTAGGATGCAAACCCGTTACCAAATAAATTAAAGTTGCGCCTAAACCGTAGAGGTCAGAAGCCGGAACCGATCGCCCGCCAAATTGTTCCGGTGCCATATATCCGTAAGTTCCGACTACTGTAATTGTGCCGCCAAATTTGGCCGCTTGGTTTTGCACCGAACCGAAATCAACTAAATAAACTTGTCCGACCGAGTTACCTGATCTGCTGTGCAGTAAAATATTACTGGGTTTAAGATCGCGGTGAATAACAGGCGGATTTTGCTTGTGCAAATAATTCAAAATTGCTAACAGCGATTTAGCTAATTGTTTCACCTCGCTTTCGCTAAAAGTACGCCCCGAACGCAAATGATCTTGCAAAGTTTTTCCCTCTACATAAGTCTGTACCAGGGCAAAGCTTTTACTGTTTGGTTCGTCAATTTCCAGGTAGTCGAAATAGCGCGGAATTGATGGGTGAGAAAGTGCTTTTAAAGTTTCCGCTTCCCGTTCAAATAGCTTGAGGTCTTGCCATTCAAAATCGCTGCCGAGGAATAGCTGTTTGATGACAACTAATTCTTGAGTTTGTAAGTCACGAGCCAGCAGCGTTTGGCGACCAGTTTGTTTTCCTAGTTGTCGCTGCACTTCGTAGCGTTCTGCTAATATTTTGCTGGTCATGTTTTTTTACATTAATTTGAATTTGAGGCGATCGTCGGAACCCAGAAACCGGGTTTTTACAAAAATACTTCATTGCAACCCCAACATTTGCCAAAAAACCCGGTTTATTTGCTCGGAGTGAGTCCAGCGCTCTCTAAATTTTAGATTACAGTCCACTTTCTTTTTGATACCACCGGGCAATAGACTTGCTACTTGCCCCCATTGACAGTCCTGCAATTAGCGACGGTGCAAGCACCAAGAAAATCTCAGCACTCAAATCCTTTAGCGTATTCAAATCCATTATCCGAAAGAAGACGATACTTGTCGAGGTACATAGTACAATACTAATTCCAGTTAAGACCTGTCGGTGAAGTTTGGGATTAGTTAGGGGAAAAAACCACAAGCGCGTCACAATTCCTGCGATTATTCCGTTCCCCAACCCCAGCAGCAAGCCGAGAAAAATACCAATGACTCCTGCGACAATTGTGATTACTAGCGGAAAAATAAAGGTGCCGTAAATTGCTGCACAAGCTCCTACAGATTGAATTCCCATCCAAGTGCTGCGCCCGATCGCATTCTTGAACAAGCTAAAGGTGTTCACGGTTTTTCCCTGTCTCAATGGCAGGGAATATTTATGTATTTGCTGTGGTTTTTCGAGAACTTCTTTTGCCATCTGGACTGAGGCGGGACGGCGCTCTAAACTCGGATGCGTCATCCACTTCAACCAATTGGTAAAAGCGGGACTTAGTTGGGTGATTTGCTCGAATTCTAGCTGCAAATCTTTCTGCGGCAAGTCGGCAGGATGCTGCTTGGTAATTAAGGCGATTAAGGTTGCTCCCAAGCCGTATAAGTCGGAAGCGGGAACTGCTCTCCCGCCAAATTGTTCGGGCGGCATGTAGCCGTATGTGCCGACAACGGTGACTGTTTTTCCTTGTTGCGTGGCTAGGGTTTGAACTGCACCGAAATCGACTAGATAGACTTCGCCGACGCTGTTGCCCGATCGATTTTTGAGTAAAATATTGCTGGGTTTAATGTCGCGGTGAATCACCGGGGGCTGTCGCTGGTGCAGGTAGGCGAGGATGTCTAATAATGCTGTGGCTAATTGTTTGACTTCGCTTTCGCTGAAGGTGCGGCCGTCTGAGAGATATTCTTGTAGGGATTTGGCTTCGATGTAACTCTGAACTAGGGCGAATCCTTTGCGGTTGGGGGTGTCGATTTCAAAGGAGTCTAGATATCGGGGAATTGCGACATGGGATAGGGATTTTAAGGTTTCGACTTCTCGCTCGAACAGTTTTAAGTCTTCCCAGTTAAAGTCGCTGCTGAATGAGAGGAGTTTGACGACTACTTGCTGTTGCGTTTTTAAGTCGCGGGCGAGTAAGGTTTGCCTTCCTGCTTGCTTGCCGAGCCGCCGATCGCACTGATAGCGATCGGCTAATATTTCTCCTGACAAATCCCCGATGTTTTGTCCGCTCATGTTCTCTTGCCCTAGAAGCGATTAAATCTAGTTTAGTTGACAAAAATACAATTGTCTGTACTTGTTTAAGCGATTTATCGTTGGGTGGGGCGGGTTTTCTCGATGATTGGTTTTAGGCGGAAATTTTTGGTAAAACCCGCCCCTAGCGATCGGATATGATTGTTTTTTTGCACTCACCTACTTAACGCGATCGCGCACAATGAAGACCCCCCTAATTTAAGCTTGAATTTAACTTTGAATTTGCTTGTAAATTGACTTCACTACATCTAGCAGAGTCAAGACTTGCTGCCATTCGGGAGCGTCGGGTTTGTAGCTTTTGGCGCGCTGAGTTTTTAAACTCTGGTGCAACAGGTTCAGCAGCGCGTCTGGAGACTCCAAGGAAGTCTCATCTTCATCTGTTGGGCTGCCGGCTGCATTTTCTTCTATTGTTTCTTTGATGCTTTGTGCCTTATCTGCCAGACTCAAAGCTCGGCCCGCCAGGTTTTCCGGCATTTTTGGCCGCTCCGACAAAGACTCGCCGGTCACTTCTTCGAGCAGTTGGCGGACTTGAGCCACCCATTCAAGATCGTTTACCGAAAAGGAATCGGATTTAAACCCGTGCCCCTGTGGTCTTTGCTGAATGCTTTGTGATTTCTGGATCAGAGGAAGAGACTTTTGAGTGATGTTTTCGGGGATTCTGGGGATATGTGACAGCGAGCTGCGAGCAATCTCTAGTAATAGTTGGTAAACCTGATCTACCCACTCAATATCTCCCGATTGCGAATTCCAATTATCCATAACTGATGCTAGTAGTTTTCTATATCTAAGACAGGAACGTTGACTATCTGCTGAAAGCAAGCTGTTTTTAGGAGCCGCCAACGCTATTAAAGCTTACGCGCGCGGGGTCAAAACCCGGTTTCTGAACGGATGTTTCGTCGCCTTTCCCCAAGATTTTGTTCGTAAACTGGGTAATGCGAGCGCAACTCGTAACTATTGTTTGAGCTCTTCTGATGGTAGAAGTGCTTTGTTTGTTGCCACGGGTAGCGCGAAACGCGGGGATCTGGCGAAAGTAAGTTAGCGAGTTCAAGTCGGGTTATCTAACAATGATACCTGTTGGAGCTTATTTAAAATTGCCCCAACAGGATATTAAGGTTAATTTGGTGGTCGGATGGGAGGCGCACCCCCGATCGCGATCGCCCCCCGCCCGGAACCCTGGCGCCACCCCTAGCATTGGCTGTGGGCCGCTGCTATTTTTCTGTGAGATTCCACACGCCGTCCCAGTTTAGTACGTCTGAAGGCCGGTGCTGAAATAACTTACAGCGATCGACGTGCAACTTAGCTGCCTTGTTTTTGGGATCGACTTCCACAACGGCGTTAAATTCGTGTTCGGCGTCTTTAAAGGCTTGCTTGGCTTTTGGTTCTAAGACTTTCTTAAACTCGCTCAGCAGTTTTTTAACCCGATCGAGTCCCAGATTTTCAAATTCCTCATCTAACATTTCTGCAACTGTCTCCGCAGCCCGACTTTTAATTTTCGCCTGCAATAGCTGTCTGATATCTGCGGGTTTCAGCCTCTTGATTCTGGGATTTGATGGTTCTAAGATGTCTGCTTCCAACAGTTTTTTGACTTCGCCCTCTTGCAAGGGTTTAATCTCGTCTGCTGATAGCTGCTTGATTTTTGCTTGCAGCAGCATTGTGGCTTCGTCTTCCGAGAGGTTTTTGATGCCTTCCAATTTCAGCAGTTGGATTTCAGGCTGCAGCAGCACGATGAGTTTGTCTGCTTCCGACAGGTTTTTCGGGTCGTACTCTGACAGCTTTTTCAGTTGATGTAACAGGTTCTTGAGTTCGTGTTCCAACTGTTGCTCGACACTGTAGGACAGTTTCTTAATCTCTGCCTCCGGCATTTCGGCGACCTCATCTAAGATGTTTTTCACCTCACTCTCTGAGAGTCTTTGGGTAACTGGTGTTTTGTAATGTTCGCGGGCCTTGTTGTAATGTTTTACAATTTGTTCCTGTGTTTCGGTTAGTGACTTGCCAATTGGCGAGTATCCCTCGCGGATGCCGACGAGTTCGTAAACGATTACTGGTTCGCTTTTGCCTTTGACGGTGATAAAGTCGAGTTCTCGCACGTAGAGCCGATCGGCATAATCTCTGTAAGTATTGTCGCTGATGATCAAGTCGGTGCCGTACTGCTTGCTGGCGCCTTCTAAGCGAGAGGCGAGGTTTACGCCGTCTCCGATCGAAGTTAATTCCATGCGTTTGCTACTGCCGATGTTGCCGCTAACAACTTCATCGGAATGCACGCCCATACCGATGCCGATCGGCAGTTCGCCATGTGCCATGCGCTCTTGATTGAACTCTGCCAGTTTTGCCCGCATTTTCACTGCCGTTTGCATCGCGCACCAAGCATGATCCTCTAGGGGCGCTGGAGAGCCGAAAACTGCCATCAGAGCGTCGCCGATGTATTTGTCGAGAGTGCCTCCGTACTCGAATACGACATCTACCATCACTTCAAAATATTTGTTGAGCATCACTACCACTTCTTCGGCTTGCAATTTTTCCGTAAGTGTGGTATAGCTGCGAATGTCTGAGAACAGCACCGAAACGTTTTTGCGCTTGCCGCCCAATCCTGTATCCCCTGAAGCTAACAGCGCTTCGGCTACTTCTGGGGTCATGTAACGGTACATCAGGTTTTTGACTTGCTTGGCGCTGCTAATATCTTCCATGACGACTAACGCGCCGTTGACCTTGCTGGCGTCGGTAGCGTCGGTCATTGAATTAATCGAGAGATTGATACTCTGCGATTCTCCTTGACAGGAAAGCAAAACTTGATCGGGGTAATACTGCTGGCGGTCTTTATCGTCTTCTGGACACAAAGACGCATCGAACCACTTGGCAAAATCGCCTTTTTCTAACTTAATTAACTCGCGCAAAGATTGACCTTCGGCTAATTCGGCCTCGCTGACACCCAGTAATTTTGTGGCACTGGGATTGGTCGCTACTATATTGCCTTTTTTATCTGTAGAAATCACGCCGTTAGTCAAGGCGTGCAGCATATCTTTTTGTCTTTGTTCTTGCTGTTTGACTTCTGCAAACAGTTTGGCGTTTTGCAGGGCGACTCCTGCTTGGATGTTAAACGCCTTCATAAATTCCATGTCGCTGCGATTGAAACTCGCTTTCCACTGTTCGGGGGCGTGGGGCCAATCTGCAGGGTTGTAGGGGGGGAATTCTCCTTGTCTTTTTTTGTTGACTAATTGAGTAACTCCGATCAATTTGTGGTCTGCATTAAACACTGGCATACAGAGCATACTGCAAGTACGGTAGCCAGTTTTTTTGTCGGTTTCTTTGGAAGTTTCGGCGCGGGGGTCGTTGTACACGTCAAACGGAATCAGCAGCGGTTCGCCGGATTGGGCAACAATACCTGCAAAACCCGCTGTTCTGGGTATGTGAACGTCTTGGAGTTTGCCGCCAATCAGCATTTTTGTCCAGAGTTGATTTCTGTCTTCATCGATCAGCCACAGCGTGCTGCGATCGGCGTTCATGAGTTCTTGGGCCTGATCCATCACCCTTTTTAGGGTATCTTCTAAGTCTAGACTGCTCTGAGACAGAGCGTTGACGGCGTTCATCAGCGCCGTGGCGGCCCGTTGTCTTTGAGTTGCTGCGTAGAAAGATTTAGACGATTCTAGAATTAGGCGAATCGAGGGAGCAAATTCTCTAAAAACTTGTTCGTCTTCTTTAGTAAATCCTGCCTTGTCAATCTGTTCGTCTAAAATACCATAATGTTCGTGGTTGGGCTTGAGTTTATTAATCAGTTGAACGACTGCTACTAACTCTCCTGTTTCTTCGTTGATCAGGGGCATCGCCAGCATTGTATAAGTGCGATATCCTGTTTCTTTGTCAGTTTTTTTGGCGTTAGTCGAGCGGGGGTCGTTATAAAAATCATAAGGAATGTTCACCACTTTTTTTTCTGTGGCTACTTCTCCGGCAATGCCCACATGGGCCGGAACTCGGATCTCTAGACTTTTGCCATTTTCGTCTTTGGCGACGATCGCCCAGAGTTCATTTTTTTCGTCGTCTAATAAAAATATCGTGCTGCGAGCGGCATTCAGCAATTCCCCTGTTTTGAGGGTAATCGACTGCAACATCTCGTTGAGGATGGCGTCAAATCCCTCGCTCTCAAGGATATTGTCGAGCATTCCCAGGGTTTGATTGACAACCTTAAGTTTGTCTTCTACTTCCTTAACTACTACTGTGAAACTTTGCTTATTTAGGAGGTCGAGAATACCCGAGAGGTTTCCTTGGCGCTGGATAATTGCACTGCTTTTAAATTCTGGGGGAGAATACTGTTCCTGATGATGATTTTCACCGCCGACAACAGCGACATCTATCACGTTGTCCAGAGAAGATAAATTTGTGGAAGATGCAGATTTCATAGACCTTTACAAAAGCTTAAGTGTAAGGGTTAGTCTCTAAGCTGGGAAAGCGGGCAAGTTGATTGGTGAGTCACCTGTCGCACAAAACTCAAGTATGTGTGAAAGTATTTCCCAGTTTACAGAACTCCGGCCACAGGGCAAGGGCAATTCTGTTCGGATTGCTGGTTAACTGCTGGTGCGACGGTAACGCTGCTGTGGCATTGCTGCAATCTTTTTAGAGAATGCGAGTCTTGTTTAAATGGTTTATTAACTGATTTTGACATTGTGCGTGCCTGGTTTAAGTAGGTTCGGCAGGTCTAAGAGCCGATCGCCCGCAATAACATGAATGCGTACTGCAGGGAGGACTGCTGAAAGAGGGATGGCATTGTGGGACTAGCCGCAATTGTGACACCACCAGTGGCTAGTGATGTGTGCCCTTCTCTACACAATTGTGATTTTTAACTAAAATTTCTCTCAACTTTGCTGCTCTTAGCTTTCGTCCCGTAACTAAACTCACGGGACTTTCAGCTTTTTTTTTGTAAAACTTGCGGTTGCCATTTTTAGTGTAACCTCCAGCTCGGAAAAACTCCGCCTTTTCACCCCACGATCGGCTTGAGAGTCTGGTCAGGGTTTGGCGGACTGAGTTTGGCGCAATCCGGCGGCTTCGACGAGTAGGGATTCGGCGAAGGCGATGGCTTCTGTTGCTGAGCGGCCGCTGGCGAGTTGGGCGAGTTCTTCGCGCCGCTGCTCGCTGTTGAGGGCGGCAACTCTGACTACTGTGCGTTCAACTGGTTCGGACTCGGCTGGGGGTTCGCCGATACTTGGTTTTGCTTCGATCGTCTGCTTGTTGACGCGAAAATGAAAATCAGCCATCGCGGCGATCAGCGGCTGGTGCGTGACGCAGAGAACTTGGTGTTTGTCAGAGAGTTGGTAGAGTTTTTTGGCGATCGCGCCGGCGACTCTCCCGGAGACTCCGGCGTCGATTTCGTCAAAAATCAGCGTACCGGCGCTTTCTATTTGGGAAAAACAGGCTTTGATGGCGAGCAGAAAGCGGCTCATTTCTCCCCCGGAGGCGATCGCGCCCAGGGGTTGCAGGGGTTCGCCCGGGTTGGGGCTGAAACAAAAGGCGATTTGGTCGGCACCGGTGGCGGTTGGGGTACAAGGCGAGATTTCGACTTGAAACTGCACTTTTTCCATTGCTAACGGCTTAAGTTCTCCTACGAGGTGCGTTTCTAGTTTGAGGGCTGCTTCGCGCCGCAGGGTAGTGAGGTGGCTGCAAGCGTCTTTTAATTGCTCTAAAGCGGTCTGATATGCGAGTTCTAAGGCTTCCATTGACTCGCCTCCTTCTAAAAGTTCGTTTAGTTCGTTTTGAATGCTTTGGTAGTAGGCGATCGCCTCTTTGAGCGGCCCGTACTTGCGGCAAATTTGTTTGAGTTCGCGAATCCGATCTTCTACTTCTTCGAGTCTTTCGGGATCTGCTTCTAGTTGTTCGCCGTAGCTGCTAATTTGCCTGCTGGCTTCTGTGGCTTGAGCTAAAGCATCGCTGACCATTTCTAGGATTGGTTGCAACTGCACATCGTAAACGGCCATGTCGCTTAAAATTACTTCGGCTTTGCTCAACAAGTCGGCGGCTGATGCGGTGTCGCCCTCGTTTTGGTACAGGGCTTGGTGGACTTGGTAACTCTGCTGCTGCAATTCGACTACGTGGCCCAGCCGGATCGATTCTTGTTCTAGCTGTTCGAGTTCGCCTGCGTCTTCGATATGGGCTTCGCCGAGTTCTCGGACTTGGTATTCTAACAAATCAAGTCTTTGCAGCCGCTGCTGTTCCGACTGACGCCTGCGTTTGAGCGCTGTTTTGGCGTTGCTGGCTCCCAGCCACGCGGAGCCGATTGTCGATCGCGCTTCAGCGAGCCTTTTGCCGCCGTATAAATCGAGCCATTCTCGCTGGAGGGTTTCTTGTCCGAGGTGGACGGTTTGGCCTTGGGCGGTAATTTCGACCAGCCGATCGCGCAATTGGTCCATTAACTGGCGGTTGACCAGAATTCCGTTCAAACGCGATCTGGTACGCAGAACACCGCTAGATGCGTTAATTTCCCGGCTGCAAACGGCTAAATTTCCGTCTATGGGTTCGATTTCTTGCTCGCCCAGCCACACAGCCGCGGCTTTGTCCAATTCAAAGGTAGCTTCCAATATTGCCCGCGCTGCTCCGGTGCGAATCGATCGGCGATCGACCTTGCCGCCCAACACTGCATCGATCGCATCTAGGATAATCGATTTGCCTGCGCCAGTTTCCCCTGTAAATACGTTCAAACTCGGGCCAAATTCTAAGTCGAGGCAGTCAATTAAGGCAAAGTTTTCTATTCTGAGGTATAGCAACATGAGGAATTGGGAATTGGGAATTGGGAATTGGGAATTGGGAATTGGGAATTGGGAATTGGGAATTGGGAATTGGGAATTG
>NZ_JAUBRJ010000147.1:0-4307 GCF_036701805.1 Microcoleus sp. N3A4 | reverse complement strand
AAGTTTTGATTGGTTTGCTTCCCTAACTCGATTTCTGTTTTCCACTGCGCGTTCTTGCCAATTACTAGCGTCCCAATTTGTTTTGTATTTAAAATCGCAACAATCAGGCGACTAGCATGATGCAAGTAATTATCAACTTTTTGATGGCGACAACGAGTTAAGCGCTGAATCCGAGGTGAAGTTTTGCGGTTCCCTTTCAATTGGGATTGTAATCGCGCTTTGCGCTTGTTATAGAACTGGTTGATCGATTTCAATGGTCGCCCGTTAATCAACAAAGGGATAAATCCCGGTTGATTTGAAGTTAACGCCACTAAATTATCCAGTCCTAAATCAATACTAGCTACAGAATTAGCGTTGCCAAGGGTGGACTCCGGTTCACTTCGACTACGCTCAGTACAAGCATCATAAATTACCTCAATTACATAGGAATCACATTTCGGAACCAGTCTAACTTGACAAATCTGGTTGGGATTGAGTTGGGTTTTAATTGAAAGTTCAGTGCCGGAAAGTTTGATAATTCCTTTCTTTAACTGTTTACTACTAATCGCTTGAATCGTGTAGACGAGAAGGTTTCGCCCTTTAGTCTTATCTTTGTACTTTGGCAATTTTGGGCGACCCGTGAATCTTGAAGAGTCAGCTTTGTAAGCTTTTACGGCTTCAAAAAACGATTTCCAATTCTTGTCTAGCACCATTAAGATTTGCTGACTTACTTTAGCAGGCAAAGCCTTGTAGGCTTCATGAGACTTCATCAAGCGGTTCGTTTCGTTGTAATTAACATAGCCCCACCCATAAATAAAACTCTGACGAATAACGTAATTGGCGGCATTGTAGAGGTTTTTGGACTTGAAAGCTAGTTCGTCAATTTGGGCGAAACGGTGTTCCGTGGATTTAATGATGTGCCTCTCTGTTAGCTGCATTTGAGACTTCCGTTCTTTGGGCTATGCGTATTTCTTGTCCAACACTCATAGCGATATGATACCATTATTGTTTATAATTGCTTATAAACTCAACGAAGTTTTACAATACCATCCTCTGGGCAACTTTGACACTACTTCCGTCTGTGTGGCACTGTTTTAAGTTGGTGCAACTTTTTTGGTGAGATAAAGAGTGCGATCGCAACCTAACAATTTTCTCAGCTTTTAGTCCCGTATTGTTATTGTACCCGATGCTATCTTTATATAAACATTACTGTAATCGCCCTTGAGTACGATTAAAAAAGTAGCACATTTCAAGGGCGATCGTCTGGTCAGACTGCAAGCAAGTAGGAGTAGCTAGCGTTCGACGGTTTGCGCTCAGCCGGAACCGTCGAAGTCCGCAGGCATCGCCCTTAAACTCTAAAAGTGCCATTCAGCCAATATAAACTAGGCTTACTTAGTAACAAAAACCCGCTGCTTCGCACGACTACAACTCACGTACATAAGCTGATTGTGCGCTCGAATACTGTCGCGGTACTCTTTGAGAAATTGAGCTTTTTGACTGGGACAAACCCTAGCGAGGTACAGCAATTTAGTAGCGACTTTCCTGCCGATATCACTGCTATCAATTCCCACCTCCGTGAAAGTAGAGCCTTGAGAATTGTGTACAGTAATTGCCCAACAATTTCTCATATCTGCAAAGATTTCACAATGGTCGTACCATGCCTTCCATAAGCTCGGATTGCTTTTAGCATTTTGCAGCAGCCTAGCATTGTTCTGTTGGAATCGGCGAGCGTCATTTTCGTGGAGGATATAGATTTGGCGTCGGTCGCCTGCATCGGTTTTAACCTGGAGATTCCAGGCTTTATAGCCAGAGTACCTATCCTCTTGAAATTCGGCAATTTCCACTTCTGCTGATGTGGGCAGGATGACGGTTTTGCCGTCGGGAGCAATAACGGGAGCTTTAGCAATCAACCTCTCTCCAATAATAAATCTGGGAGCATTTTTTCCGTAGATTTTGGCTCTGATTTTGCTATTCCAGTAGGCGACGCGCTCGTTAGTGTAGCAGAGGATGCGAAAGCAATCAGGGTCTTGAGGGAAAGTAGAAGAGAACTTTTTTAAGGCGTATTTCAGCAGCGTTTTTTCTCTGACTAAGAAGGCTCCGTTTTTTTTATCAAGGCTGAATTTGGAGAAGGGTTTGAACGCCTCTTTGCTCTTGACAGCCGTGCGGCAAGCTGTTACGAATTCTAGCAGGGGGCTGCCCGCACCTTGCCTGACGACCTCTGTTAAAACGGCTTTTTCAGGCACGCTGAAGGATTGAGATTTTTTCTCTTCTATTTCGCCCTTATTAACAGGAGGCAATTGTGCGGGGTCGCCCATAACAATAAGCTGCCGATTGCTGCCGATGAGTAAAGCGCTAGCAATTCTTTCTTGAATAATATTCCACAGTTCTGCTGTAACCATACTGCACTCATCGAGAAAAATGGTGTCGTACAGGTGAAGGAAAGAAGGAGAAACTTGTTTGAGGATTTTGTTTTGCCCCTGTTTGACTGGAGCTAATCCCAATAGCTGGTGGATGGTCATAAAGTCTACTCCTCTCAGTCCTTTTTCAGCAGCCATCCGTCGCAATACGCCTACAGCTTTATTGGTGGGAGCGGTGAAAGCGACTCTCTTTCCGGCGCTGACTAATTGTTCTGCTACCAGGTTGACAAGGGTTGATTTTCCCGTACCTGCATATCCAAATAGCCCGAATACCCGTTTAGAACTTGCTACAAATTGTTCGAGGAGTTGGAGGGCATTGTTTTGTTGAGAAGTTAATTGGAAATTTTTTGGTTTTACGAGTGTTTGAATCATAGAGTAGGTTTGTTCTACTATTTTTAAAACACTCATCAGCGGTAGCTGATATTTATACAATAATTAATTGATGGAAAAGCCCCGTCCTTCTAGGACGGCTTTTCTGTATGCTGTCACGATTTAAGAAACGTCCCCCCGTTTTATAAAAGACGATATAATGGGAACAAGGAGGTGATGCAAGTGTTTAGTCTGACATACGAATTCAAGCTTAAACCCACGTCTGCACAGATAACCATTTTTGAGGATTGGTTGGAACAATGTCGTCGTGTGTATAACTATGCGTTAGCAGAGCGCAAAGATTGGTTTAAGTCTCGTAGCTGTCAAATTAACGCTTGCTCACTTCATTCGGAATACATCATTCCGGCAGACGTTAAGCGCCCTACCTATGCCAGTCAGTGTAAGGCATTAACCGCGCATAGAAAAAGCAACCCCAAGCTGCAAAGAGTTCAATCCCAAGTACTACAGCAAACGCTGAGGCGCTTGGAGCAGGCTTTTGTCAGTATGTGGGAACAGAATCATGGATTCCCGCGCTTTAAGAAAGCCGGAACGATGCGCTCTTTTGTGTTCCCTCAGGTAGCAATAGACGGCGTTTTGGATGGAGCCATCAAGCTACCTGTGATTGGCTGGGTTAAGTTCCGCCAGTCGAGGGAAATTCCAGAGGGAGCCAGCTTGAAGCAAGTGCGGATTGTCAGACGCTCTAGTGGCTTCTATGTCATGCTCGCACTGCAATGGGCTGTTGGTGTCCCAGAGGCAATGCCTCATGGTGAAGCGATTGGAATTGATGTAGGAATTAGTCATTTTGCGGCGGTTTCTAATGGTAAATTGTTCCCCAATCCACGTCCTTTCAAGAAGCTCGAACGAAAGCTTAAATTGCTGCAACAGAGGGTATCGAGAAAGGTTAAAGGGTCAAACAACCGCAAGAAAGCACAAGTCAAAGTCAGTCATTTGCACGAGCGGATAGCTAACACGAGAAAGAACTACTATTGGATTTTGGCACACAATCTCTGTGATTGGGCAGGGATGATATTTGTGGAGGATTTGAACCTCAAAGGTCTAGCTCGTGGCTTCCTTGGGAAGCACTGCTTAGACGCTGGGTGGGGTCAGTTCTTTCAGGTACTAGAGCAGTGTTGTCGCAAGCGTGGTGTGTTCTTTCTCAAAGTGGATAGCAAAAAGACTAGCCAGATATGCCCTAATTGCCTAGTAGTTGAGACTGCGAAGAAAGAATTATCTGAAAGAATCCACTCGTGCCTGGATTGCGGCTATACAACGGACAGAGATGTTGCAGCCGCTCAAGTAGTTCTGATTCGAGGACTTGCAGCCGTAGGACATACGGTCAAGATGCTTTCTGAGGGTAAAGCGGTTGCGCTCCCCGTGACGAAAGAATCCTTGTGCCTTTAGGCCGAGGAGTGTCAAATAGTTAGGACTTATGCACCCATCAAAAACTCTCCCAGTTATCAGTTGGATTGATAAGCTGTTCGACATCTAAACTGCATTAATTAAGTTACCTTTGTTTTTGATCTTTCGGTTCCATTTCATAAT